>NZ_JCBANA010000107.1:0-16768 GCF_059760725.1 Achromobacter sp. 1014246743 | reverse complement strand
TACCCTACTACTATTCATGTCTTTTTTTATATATAGCCACGGACCCACAAGAGTCTACCACTGACCCGTTTCCGCCGAGGGGCCGGGGTGTGTAAAGAGGACGCTCCCGGGCGCCCCGCCCGCCCCTGCCGCCCCTGCCGCGCCCGTTGCGCCCGTTGCGCCCTGCGCACCCGATGTTCCTGCCGATCCCGCTGCCCCAGGCGCACCGGTCGAGCCTGCGGCGCCGGAGGCGCCCTGTGTTCCTGCTGCCCCGGTCGTGCCCGTGGCCCCAGCGGCACCCGCCGCGCCGGCCGCGCCTTGCGTACCCGCAGCGCCGGTTGCACCCGCGGTTCCCGTCGTGCCTGTGGTGCCCGCGGCCCCCGGCGTACCCGCTGCCCCGCTGGCCCCCGCCGCGCCGGCGCCTCCCGACGCACCCGATGATCCGCTGGCCCCCGCGGCGCCGGCGGCGCCCGGCGTACCCGATGCCCCGGGAACTCCCGGGGCGCCGGGAGTTCCCGGTGTAGCGGACGCCCCTGCCCCGCCTGTGGCACCCGCAGCGCCCGGTTTACCCGATCCGCCCGCTGCGCCATCGGCCCCGGACGCCCCCGTTCCCGATGCGCCCTGCCCGGCCACGGCCTTGTTCAATTCGTCGACGTTGCTCTGCAACTGGTTGACGCGGCCCTCGGCATCGGCAATGGCGCGCTGGTTGGAGGTGCGCTGATCCGCCTGCGCTTCGGCCTGCGCCGCCGCGCCGCCCGCGGCTTGCCCGGAAGACAGGCGTACGCGATCTTGGGGCGGCGATGCGGTCGCGACGCCGGAATCGCCAGGCCGGGCCACCGTGCCGGAAGACGCGTCCTGCCCCTTGACCACCGACGGGTTCGCGCCCGCCGCGGCGCCGATGCGGGCGCGATAGCGGGCAAAGGCTTCGGCGTGTTCGTTGAAAATGCGACGGGCTTCGGCGGGGTCCACGGCCCGCACGGTCGCGGCGTCGGGGATCGTGAGCGTCTGGCCGGCGCGCACCAGGTTCATGTTGTTCTGGATGAAGGCTTCAGGGTTGGCGCGCCACAGCGCCACCAGCATCTGGTAGACCGAGGCGTTGGGCACCGCGTTGCGCTGGGCGATGGCGAACAGGTTGTCGCCCGACTTGACGTTGACGCTGCCCGTGCTGCCGCCCGTGCGGCCCGGCGTGCCCACGGCCGCCGGCGTGACGTCGGCCCCCGCGCCGCGCAGGGGCACCAGGATGCTGACCTGCACCTGCCGTTGGCCCGAACTGGAACTGATGTCCAGCAACAGGTCGACGGCGCCGCTGGCCGGCGCCTGCGCCGACCGCACCCGCAGGTTCTTGCGGGTGGCATCCATGCCATCTTCGACCCGTACCACCATGCCGGCCAAGGGCGCGGGCGGCTTCAGGCCCGCGCGTTGCCAGGCGGCCTCGTCCGCGATCGACACGCGCAACGACGACACTTCGTCGGGGGTCAGTTCCTGCAGCCCGACCAGCGCCTGAAGCGGCGCGCCCGGTGCCGAGACCACCCGCGAATGCCCCACCCGCATCGCCAGCGCCTGGCTGCTGATGCTCGCGCCCAGCGCCAAGGCGATCGCCCACTGGAGGGCCTTCAAACGGCGGGCATGCTTCACTTGGCGCGAACGCTGGGTCATAAGCTGGAATTCCGTTCTTGTAGTCGAATTACGGGCGAGGGCTTGTTCATGGCGATCTTGTGATAACAAGCCTTAATTCACCGGAAAAGTGTAATAGATGCAGCGCGTTTCACAAACCTGAAAGGCGCATCGGCGTTGGCTGGCGGGCACATTGCCCACCCCCGCGGCCGCGGCGCAAATGACAAAGGCACCCGAAGGTGCCTTTGCGGGGACTGCCCTGGCGGATCGGGCGGCTTGCGCCGCCCGCCGGGCATCAGGCTTCGGCCAGCGCGATGCGCAGCATGCGGCGCAGCGGTTCGGCGGCGCCCCACAGCAGTTGGTCGCCGACGGTGAAGGCGCTGAGGTACTGCGGGCCCATCGACATCTTGCGCAGGCGGCCCACCGGAATGTCCAGCGTGCCGGTCACGGCCACGGGCGTCAGGTCGCGGATGGTGGCTTCCTTGGTGTTGGGAATGACCTTGGCCCATTGCGTGCCCTGGGCGATCAGCGATTCGATCTCGTCCAGCGGCAGGTCGCGCTTGAGCTTGATGGTCAGCGCCTGGCTGTGGCAACGCATTGCGCCGATGCGCACGCACAGGCCGTCGATGGGCGTGGGGGCCGTGCCAAAGGCAGCGCCGCGGCCGAGGATCTTGTTGGTCTCGACCTCGCCCTTCCATTCTTCCTTGGTCATGCCATTGCCCAGGTCCTTGTCGATCCAGGGAATCAGGCTGCCACCCAGCGGCACGCCGAAGTGGTCGCGGGGCAGCGCGTCGTCTTTCTGCTTGGCCAGCACGCCGCGGTCGATTTCCAGGATGGCCGAGGCGGGGTCGTCCAGCAGCGGCTTGACGGCGTGGTTGAGTTCGCCGAACTGGGTCAGGAGTTCGCGCATGTGCTGCGCGCCGCCGCCCGAGGCGGCCTGGTACGTCATGGAGGTCATCCACTCGACCAGGTCGTTGTTGAACAGGCCGGCCAGGCCCATCAGCATGCAGCTGACGGTGCAGTTGCCGCCGATGAAGTTGCGTACGCCGCGCTTGAGCGCCGCGTCGATGACGGGACGGTTGACCGGGTCCAGCACGATGATGGCGTCGTCGGCCATGCGCAGGGTGCTGGCCGCGTCGATCCAGATGCCGTTCCAGCCGGCGCCGCGCAGCTTCGGGTAGACCTCGGACGTGTAGTCGCCACCTTGGGCCGTCACGATGATCGGCAGTTTTTTCAGAGCGTCAATGTTGTAGGCATCTTGCAGCGGGCCTGCGCCAGTCGCCCAAGTGGGGGCGGCGCCGCCAGCGTTGCTGGTGGAGAAGAACACCGGTTCGATCAGTGCGAAGTCGTTCTCGTCGCGCATGCGTTGCATGAGCACCGAGCCGACCATACCGCGCCAGCCGACAAGGCCTACTGCTTGATTCATTTCAATCGCTCTTTAAAGGTGGGGACAAGGTCTGTTGGAAAAAAACGTGCAAGAACCCAACAATTTATCAGAATGCACGCGGGGATGTTGCGGCGCAGCTTGAAAAAACGGGGCCGCAATCATTGGGGAGCGGCTTTCGCGGCGCGGCGGCAACAACCCAAGGGAACAGGGCCGCCCGGTGGGCGGCCCTTGGACCATCGGGGCCGGGCTTGCGGCCCCCAACGGCGGCTGACCGGCGGCCGTGGGCCGGCAGACCGGGGCCACGCGGCCGGGCGGGCCCCTTGCGAGATCAGGCCAGGGCCTTGAGGACGGCGTCGCCCATGCCCGAGGTGCTGACTTTGGTGGTGCCGGGTTCGAAGATGTCGGCGGTGCGCAGGCCGTCGGCCAGCACGCGGCGCACGGCGGCTTCGATGCGGTCGGCCTGCGGCGCCAGGTTCAGCGAGTAGCGCAGCAGCATGGCGGCCGACAGGATGGTCGCCAGCGGATTGGCGATGCCCTGGCCGGCGATGTCGGGGGCCGAACCGTGGCTGGGCTCGTACAGGCCCTGGCCGCCGGCATTGAGCGAGGCCGACGGCAGCATGCCGATCGAACCGGTCAGCATGGCGGCTTCGTCGGACAGGATGTCGCCGAACAGGTTGCCGGTCACGATGACGTCGAACTGGCGCGGGTTGCGCACCAGTTGCATGGCGGCGTTGTCGACGTACATGTGCGAGAGTTCGACGTCCGGATATTCGCGGGCCACTTCGATGACGATGTCGCGCCAGAACTGCGAGGTTTCCAGCACGTTGGCCTTGTCGACGCTGCACAGCTTCTTGTTGCGCTTGCGGGCCGATTCGAAACCGATGCGCGCAATGCGGCGCACTTCGGATTCGGCGTAGCGCATCGTGTCGTAGCCTTCGCGTTCACCGGCGAAAACGCCGTCCGGCGACGAACGCACGCCGCGCGGCGTGCCGAAATAGATGTCGCCGGTCAGTTCGCGGATGATCAGGATATCCAGGCCGGAGACGATCTCGGGCTTGAGCGACGAGGCGCTGGCCAGCTCGGGATACAGGATGGCCGGACGCAGGTTGGCGAACAGGCCCAGCGCCTTGCGCAGGCCCAGGATGGCCTGTTCGGGGCGGAATTCGCGCGGCAGGCTGTCGTACTTCCAGTCGCCCACGGCGCCGAACAGCACGGCGTGGGATTCCTTGGCCAGGTTCAGGGTGGCCGGGGGCAGCGGG
This sequence comes from Achromobacter sp. 1014246743, assembly GCF_059760725.1. Classification (NCBI taxonomy): domain Bacteria; kingdom Pseudomonadati; phylum Pseudomonadota; class Betaproteobacteria; order Burkholderiales; family Alcaligenaceae; genus Achromobacter; species Achromobacter sp. 1014246743. The sequence continues at coordinate 12,529 of NZ_JCBANA010000107.1, read as the reverse complement.
TGTTCGAAGGCGTCGAACGCGGCGCCGCCGACAGCGGCCTGTTTGATGTCGAAGGGCACGTCCAGCGCCTTCAGGACGCGCACGGCCTGTTCGACGATTTCGGGGCCGATGCCGTCGCCCGGCAAGACTGCGATGTTATGGGTCATGGAATGAAACGGTCCTGTGGTCGGTATGGGAAGGCGGTCAGGCGATGGGCCGGCTTTCGAGCCAGGGATGGCGGGCCAGGCGTTCGGCCTCGAACGCGCGGATCTTGTCGGCGTGGCGCAGGGTCAGGCCGATGTCGTCAAAGCCGTTGAACAGGCAATATTTGCGGAAGGGTTCGATGTCAAAACCCATTTCTCGCCCGTCGGCGGCCACGACCACCTGGCGTTCCAGGTCGATGCGCAGCTTGTAGTTGGGGAACGCCTTCACTTCGTCGAACAGGCGGGCCACTTCCAGTTCGGACAGCACGATCGGCAACAGGCCGTTCTTGAAGCTGTTGTTGAAGAAGATGTCGGCGTAGGACGGCGCGATGATGGCGCGGAAACCGTACTGCGTCAGGGCCCAGGGCGCGTGCTCGCGGCTGGAGCCGCAGCCGAAGTTCTTGCGCGCCAAGAGCACCGAGGCGCCTTGGTAGCGCGGCTGGTTCAGCACGAAATCCGGGTTGAGCGGACGCTTGCTGTTGTCCATGCCGGGTTCGCCGTGGTCCAGGTAGCGCAGTTCGTCGAACAGGTTCGGGCCGAAGCCGGTGCGCTTGATGGACTTGAGGAACTGCTTGGGAATGATGAGATCCGTGTCGACGTTTTCGCGGTCGAGCGGAGCCACCAGGCCTTCGTGAGTGGTAAATGCTTGCATGATGTGTACTCGGTGCGCGTTGCTTAACGGAAGGTGCGGACGTCGACGAAATGGCCGGCCACGGCGGCCGCGGCGGCCATGGCCGGGCTGACCAGGTGCGTGCGGCCGCCCTGGCCCTGGCGGCCTTCGAAGTTGCGGTTCGAGGTCGAGGCGCAGCGTTCGCCGGGTTCGAGGCGGTCGGCGTTCATGGCCAGGCACATCGAGCAGCCCGGTTCGCGCCATTCGAAGCCGGCTTCGATGAAGATCTTGTCCAGCCCTTCGCGTTCGGCCTGTTGCTTGACCAGGCCCGAGCCCGGCACCACCATGGCCTGGCGCACATTGGACGCCACGTGCTTGCCACGCGCCACGACGGCGGCGGCGCGCAGGTCTTCGATGCGCGAGTTGGTGCACGAACCGATGAACACGCGATCCACGCGGATGTCGGTCAGCGGGGTGTTGGGCTTCAACCCCATGTATTCCAGCGCGCGTTCCATGCCGCTGCGGCGCACGTCGTCTTTTTCGCGATCGGGGTCCGGCACGCGGGAATCGACCGGCAGCACCATTTCGGGCGAGGTGCCCCAGGTGACCTGCGGCTTGATGTCGCGGGCGTTGACTTCGACCACGGTGTCGAACTTGGCGCCGTCGTCGGTGTGCAGCGTGCGCCAGTAGGCGACCGCGTGGTCCCACAGCACGCCGGACGGGGCGAACGGGCGGCCGCGGAAATATTCGATGGTCTTGTCGTCGACGGCGACCATGCCGGAACGGGCGCCGGCTTCGATGGCCATGTTGCAGACCGTCATGCGGCCTTCGACGGACAGCGAGCGGATCGTGCTGCCGGCAAATTCGATGGCGTGGCCGGTACCGCCGGCGGTGCCGATGATGCCGATGATGTGCAGGACCACGTCCTTGGCCGTACAGCCGAAGGGCAGTTCCCCTTCGACCTTGATGAGCATGCTCTTGGCTTTCTTCATGAGCAGCGTCTGGGTGGCCAGCACGTGCTCGACCTCGGACGTGCCGATGCCGAAGGCCAAGGCGCCCAGCGCGCCGTGCGTGCTGGTGTGCGAGTCGCCACAGACGACCGTCATGCCGGGCAAGGTGGCGCCCTGCTCCGGCCCGATCACGTGGACGATGCCCTGGCGCAGGTCGTTCATGCGGAATTCGGTGATGCCGTGCTTGTCGCAGTTGGCGTCCAGCGTGTCGACCTGCAGGCGCGAAACCGGATCGTCGATGCCCTGGGCGCGGTTCAGCGTGGGCACGTTATGGTCGGCCACGGCCAGGTTGGCGCCGACGCGCCACGGTTTGCGGCCGGCGATGGCCAGGCCCTCGAACGCCTGCGGGCTGGTGACTTCGTGCAGCAGGTGGCGGTCGATATACAGCAGACAGGTGCCGTCGGTTTCCTGGTGAACGATGTGGGCGTTCCAGAGTTTGTCGTAAAGGGTTTGGGCCATGGATGCGCTCTGCAATTGGACAGTCCGGCTCGGGCCTCGCGCGATTCAGGGCACATCGCCCTGCGCGCCGGCCACTGCGGCATGAAGGGAATTATGCACAGGCTCTGAACCTAGTACAACCACACCAAATATACTAGTACCAACACTACCATGGTGTGCGGCCGCGTGCCCCGCGATACCGATTTTGAAACGCTGGCCAGAGGCTGTGGCCGAATATCACAAATGTTCGATCCCAAAAACAATTTGGATACAGAATTCGCAACCAGATATAATCACGCTTCAATGTGGCAAAGCAGAAACAGACATGATGCGCAATAAATCGCATTAATGGTTTTTGATTAATCCGTCCATATTGAATTTCGTCCAAATCACGAAATTTTTCGTTATTTTCGTGATTTTATTCGAAATAAATCCGACGAACCGGCAGATTGAGTCAAGACTTTACAAATCTTGAATCGCTAATTTTCACATCTGCACACAATATGCCGGTTACTAATCCAAAAACTTGACTCGCGAATAATCCCTATGGCTTCGTTCCTGCTTAAAACCACGGTTTCGGCCCTGGCCTTGGCATTCGTCCCTGCCGCATTTGCACAGCCCGCGCCCGCGCAATCCCCTGCTCCGGCCACCGCACCGGGAGTCACCACCCTGAACCAGATCGTTGAGCAGACGCTGCTCAGCAACCCTGAAATCCAGGCCAAGTACCATGACTTCCAGGCCTCCCTGGAAGGCCAGGCCGTGGCCCGCGGCGCATTCTTCCCGCAGGTCAACGCCCTGGGCTATGCCGGCCGCGAATACCGCAACAACGTGCCCGGCGTGGGCTCGCAGAACTGGAACCGCCCTGGCTACAACTTCGAATTGCGCCAGCTGATATTCGACGGTTTCCGCACCAGCAACGACGTCAAGCAGGCGGGCTTCGACAAGCTCTCGCGCTTCTATGACGTGCTGGCCACCAGCGACACCACTGCCCTGGCCGCCGTGCAGGCCTACATCGACCTGCAGCGCTACCGCGACATGGAACTGCTGGCCCGCCAGAACTATTCGCTGCACGAAGAAACCCTCAAGCAGATCGGCCAGCGCGCCGAGTCCGGCGTCGGCCGGCGCGTCGACCTGGAACAGGCCGGCGGCCGCCTGTCGCTGGCCCAGACCAACCTGATGACCGAAACGGCCAACCTGCTGGACGTGCAGCAGCGCTTCCAGCGCGTGACCGGCGCCTTCCCGCCGGAAGCGATGCAGCCGGTTCCTGACGTGTCGGACAAACTGCCGGTCAAGCCTGGCAACTTCAACGAGTCGCTGCGCCGCAACCCCACCTTCCTGTCCAAGCAGGCCGCCCTGCAAGCCGCCGAGGCGGGCGTGGCATCGTCCAAGGGCGCGTTCTCGCCCAAGTTCGAATTCGTGGCCGCCACCGGCCGCGACCAGAACGACCCCACGCCCGAAAACCGCAACATCCGCAGCTCCAGCGTGCAGGTGGTGATGAACTACAACCTGTACCGCGGCGGCGCCGATTCGGCTCGGGTGCGCCAGACGGCAGCCCAGTCCTACGCCGCCCGCGACGTGCGCGACTACACCTGCCGCAACGTGCAGCAGGACCTGGCCGTGGCCTGGAACAACATCGCCAGCCTGCAGGAAAAGCTGCCCTTCCTGCGTGACCACGAACTGGCCACGTCCAAGGTGCGCGACGCCTATCGCCAGCAGTTCCAGATCGGCCAGCGTACCCTGCTGGACCTGCTGAACACCGAAAACGAGCTGTTCGAATCGCGCCGCGCGCTGACCAACGCCACCTACGACCTGAAGCTGGCGCAGTACCGCTGGCTGGCCCTGTCGCACAAGCTGCTGCCGGCGCTGACCCTGCAACCGGCACGCAACGAGATGCCCGAGGAAAACGGCAAGCTGGTGGTGTCGGACGACGTCATCAAGCTGTGCAACTCCACGGTGCCCGACTCGGCCCGCCTGACCCCGGTGCGCGTGCAATACAACGAGGGCAACCTGCCGCCCACGTTCGTGCCCGTGAACGCGCCGGCCAACCAGCCCCGCTCCTGATCAGGCATCAGGCGCAAGGAGGCCGCATGGCGAACCAGAACAACGACTTTTCGCAGTTGGATGCGGACTTTGTCCGCGTATTGGAAGACTTGATCGACGCGTTGATCGCCAACGGCACCTTGCGCCTGACCGATTTGCCGGTACAGGCCCAGCAAAAGCTCACCCAGCGCAAGCAACAGCGCGCGCGGCTCTCGGAACATCTGGACCTGCTGGATGACGAAGATGGACAAGTTATCTGAGATGGAACAGGCGTCCCGGGAATGGCGCGCCGACGCGCGCGCCGCACATGACGATCCGCTGCTGGACTGCCTGGTCGAAATCACGCGCCTGCACGGCGTGGCGTCGACCGCGCAGGCCCTGTCCGCCGGCCTGCCGCTGGAAGCGCACAAGCTGACGCCCGCGCTGCTGCCGCGGGCCGCGGCGCGCGCCCAGTTGTCGGCGCGCGTGGTCAAGCGTTCGCTGGACAGCCTGCCGCCCGACCTGCTGCCCGCCATCCTGCTGCTCAATGGCGAACGGGCCTGCCTGTTGCTGAAAAGAGACGGCGACGCCTATGTGATCAGCCACCCCGAGCTGGGCGGCAGCGCCGTCACCATGAGCGCCGCCGAGCTGGCCAGCCAGTACACCGGCCTGGTGTGCTTCGTGCGGCCGCAGTTCCGCTTTGACGCACGCGCCCCGGAAGTCGCCAAGGTGCGCGAGCGCCATTGGTTCTGGGCCGCCATCATGGAAAACCGGCGGCTGTACCGCGACGCGCTGGTCGCCGCCCTGCTGATCAACGTGTTCGCCATGGCGATGCCGCTGTTCACCATGAACGTGTACGACCGCGTGGTGCCCAACAACGCGGTGGAAACGCTCTGGGTGCTGGCCATCGGCATCACCCTGGTGGTGATCTTCAACATGATCCTGAGCACGGCGCGGTCCCACGTGGTGGACAGCGCCAGCAAGCGGGTCGACGTGCGCCTGTCGGCCCAGATCATGGAACGCGTGCTGGACCTGCGGCTGGAAGGCCGGCCGGTATCGGTGGGGTCATTTGCCGCCAACCTGCGTTCGTTCGAGTCGATCCGCGACTTCATCGCGTCGGCCACCATCACTGCCCTGGTGGACCTGCCCTTCATCCTGCTGTTCCTGGCCGCGCTGGCCTGGATCTCGCCGTGGATGGTGCTGCCGCCGGTGGTTGCCATCGTGCTGATCCTGCTGGTCTCGCTGGCCGCCCAGGCGCGGATGGAAGCGCTGACGATGGCCACGTTCCAGGCATCGTCGCAGCGCAACGCCACGCTGGTCGAGGCCCTGACGGGGCTGGAGGCCGTCAAGACCCTGAACGCGCAGGGCGCGATCCAGCGCAATTGGGAACGCGCCACCGAATTCATCGCCCAGAACGGCGGCAAGCTCAAGCTGATCTCGTCGTCCACCGTGGGCTTCGTGCAAGCGATTCAACAGCTGGTGTCCATTTCGGTGGTCATCATCGGCGTGTACCTGGTCCAGGACGCGGCGCTGTCGATGGGCGGCATCATCGCCGCGTCGATGATCGCCGGGCGCTGCCTGGCGCCGCTGGGCCAGGTGGCCGGCCTGCTGATGCAGTACCAGAACGCGCGCACCTCGCTGGGCTCGATCGACAGCTACATGAAGCTGCCGATCGAACGCCCGCCCGAGGCCGAATTCCTGCACCGTCCGGTATTCCACGGCGCGCTGGAATTCCGCGACGTGAGCTTCACCTATCCCGGCGCCACCCAGCCCGTGCTGAAGAAAGTGTCGTTCAAGCTCAAGCCGGGCGAGAAAGTCGGCATCATCGGCCGCATCGGCTCGGGCAAGACCACGCTGGAAAAGCTGGCCCTGGCGCTGTACCAGCCGACCGAAGGCGCGGTGCTGCTGGACGGCGTGGACGTGCGCCAGATCGACCCGGCCGACGTGCGCCGCGCCATCGGCCACGTGCCGCAGGACCCGATCCTGTTCTACGGCAGCCTGAAGCACAACCTGGCCATGGGCGCACCCTATGCCGACGACGCCAGCATCCTGGCCGCCGCCAACCTGGCCGGGGTGACCGAATTCGCCAACCTGCACCCCAACGGCTTTGACATGATCATCGGCGAGCGCGGCGAATCGCTGTCGGGCGGCCAACGCCAGTCGGTGGCCGTGGCGCGCGCCCTGATCAACGACCCGCCCATCCTGCTGCTGGACGAACCCAGCAGCAACATGGACCACCAGAGCGAGGCCCAGTTGCGCCGCCGCCTGGGCGAAGCCAGCGCCAGCAAGACCATTTTGCTGGTGACCCACCGTACGGCCCTCTTGGACCTGGTCGATCGACTGATCGTCATCGACAACGGCCACATCGTGGCCGACGGCCCCAAGGAACAGGTCGTCGAAGCGCTGCGCCAGGGGCGCGTCGGACGGGGAAGCTGAGGCAAGCATGCAGAAAATTCCAGGTCAAAAACGGCCGAGCCTGCTCGGCGCGCCGTGGCGCAAGCTGCGCGGCGTCTTCATATTCTTCTTCGACCGGCTGCTGGACGGCGCCGAGAAGGGCAAGCCCGAGCAACGCTCGGACTACGTGGGCAACGCCGAATGGGTGATCCACGAATCCCAGGCCCGCGGCGCCCGGGTGCTGCTATGGATGAGCCTGCTGGCGCTGGCCGCCCTGCTGGTCTGGGCGGCGATCGGCAACATCGATGAAGTCGTGCGGGGCGAAGGCAAGGTGGTGCCGTCGCGCCAGGTGCAGATCATCCAGAGCCTGGACGGCGGCATCGTCCAGGAACTGCTGGTGCGCCCGGGGCAAGAGGTCGAGGCCGGCCAGACGCTGCTCAAGATCGACAACACGCGCTTTGCCTCGTCGCTGGGCGAGAACAACGCCGAATACCTGTCGCTGCTGGCCAAGTCCGCTCGCCTGCACGCGCTGGCGACGGGCGAGCCCTTCGTGGCGCCCGAGGAAGTGCTGGCCCAGGCCCCCGGCCTGGTCGAGATGGAGCGCAACGCCTGGCAGGCCCGCACCACCGAACTGAACGCCACCGTCAATGTGGCGCGCGAACAGCTCAAGCAGCGCCAGGAAGACCTGCGCGAAACCATTGCCAAGCGCGATCAGGCGTCGGCCAGCTGCAGCCTGACCTCGCGCGAGCTGCAGGTGACGCGCCCGCTGCTCAAGAGCGGCGCGGTGTCCGAAGTGGACCTGCTGCGCCTGCAACGCGACGTGGCCCGCTATTGTGGCGAACAGAAAGGCGCCGAGGCCCAGATCGACCGATTCCAGGCGTCCATCAAGGAAGCCCAGAGCAAGCTGGAAGAGTCCGAGCTGAACATCCGCAACCTGGCCCGCAACGAGTTGTCGGAAACCAACACCAAGCTGGCCACGCTGCGCGAAGGCAAGCTGGCGCTGGCCGACCGCGTGAAGCTGGCCGAAGTGCGGGCGCCGGTGCGCGGCACGGTCAAGACGCTGTTCAACAACACCGTCGGCGGCGTGGTGCAGCCAGGCAAGGACATCATCGAGATCGTGCCCAAGGACGACACCCTGCTGCTGGAAGTGCGCATCCTGCCGCGCGACATCGGCTTCCTGCATCCGGACCAGAAGGCGGAAGTGAAGTTCACCGCCTACGACTTCGCCATCTACGGCGGCCTGGAAGGCAAGGTGGAACAGATCGGCGCGGACACGGTCACCGACGAAAAGGGCAATTCCTACTACGTGGTGCGGGTGCGTACCGACCGCAGCACCGTGGGCGAAAAGCTGCTGCCCATCATCCCCGGGATGGTGGCCGAGGTTCATATCCTGACCGGCAAGCGGACCGTGCTGCAGTACCTGCTCAAGCCGATCCTGCGGGCCAAGGCCAATGCGTTTACTGAACGTTGAGGAGTGCTGGAAGGCGTTATGAAATCCGTTCCTGTCTTGTTGGTTACGCACGACGACCTGCTCTGGCAGCACTGGCGCGCCCTGGACCCCACGCGCTGGCTGGCGGCCCGTGGCCGCGGCCTGGCGGATCTGCAGCGCTGGCGCGAACAGGGCCGCATGCTGGCCGTGGTGGATACGGGCCTGCCGCGCCTGCCTTCCTGGCAGGACCCGTCCTGGCTGCCGCTGCTGTCCGGCCTGCAGGTCGTGGTGGCCAGCCCCAGCCCCAATGACGAGCAAGGCGCCCAGGCCCTGGGCGCTGGCGCCCTGGGTTACTGCCATGGCTATGCACCGGCCCAGGCGCTGGCCCAGGCGCTGGAGGTCGTGGCGTCCGGCGGCATCTGGATGGGCCGCTCGCTGGTGACCCGCCTGCTGCGGCTGGTGACCGAGCGCGCCCAGGACGCCTCGACCTGGGACAACGGCGCCCTGACCGAACGCGAGATCACCGTGGCGCGCTATGCCGCCAGCGGCCAGTCCAACGCCCAGATCGCCGAGGCGCTGGGCATCACCGAACGCACGGTCAAGGCGCACCTGTCGGCGGTATTCGAGAAGCTGGGCGTAACCGACCGCCTGCAATTGGCGCTGCGGGTGCATGGCATTTCGGCGCCCGTCGACGCGCGCGGCAAAGTTCCTTCCTGAACCTGTCCTTGAGGACAATACCGCCGCCCGCTCGTCCTCTCTAGTATCTGGCCATCTTGGACAAATCCCTGAAACGGAACCGACATGGCCAACTCTACCCCCGCAGTCGTCACTGAAATCACCGGTCGCGCTTGGATACGCAATAGCGACGGGTCGCTGACCGAGCTGCGTCAAGGCAGCAACGTCCCCGCCGGCAGCGACATCGTCACCGCCTCCGGTGCGACGGTGGCCCTGCAAGTCGAGAACGGCATGCCGATCGTGATCGGGGAAAGCCGTGAAGTGGCCGTAAACGGGGACATGGCCGGCCCCTTGGCCGACCCGTCCGAAGCCGCGGTGGCCGCGCCCAAGGGCACGGATTCCGACCGCCTGCTGGCGGCCCTGCAAGCCGGCCAGGACCCGTTCGAGGTGCTGGACCCGACCGCCGCCACCCTGACCGGCGGCAGCGGCGATGACGGCGGCGGCAGCTTCGTGCGCCTGGCCCGCATCCTGGAATCCACCAGCCCGCTGGACCTGGCCTACCCGAACCCGGGCCGTGGCGTCGACACGATTGACCGCGCGTCCAGCGGCACGGGCGCCGGCGACGGAACCGGCGATGGCACCGGCACCGGCACCGGCACCGGCACGGGCCCCACCGCCCCTGCCAACAACGCCCCCATCGCCGCCAATGACTCGGCCCGCATCGGCGAAAAGGCCACCGCAAGCGGCAATCTGCTGACCAACGACCGCGACCCCGACGGCGATCCCCTGACCATCGCCTCGGTCAGCGGCCGCACCATGACCCCGGGCGGCCTCACCGTCACCGGCTCGAACGGCGGCACCTTCGTCGTGCAGCCGGACGGCAGCTACACCTTCGTGCCGGGCACCAGCTTCCAGCACCTGCCCGAGGGGCAGACCGCCACCACCACGATTTCCTACGTGGTCACCGACCCCAGCGGCGCAACCTCGACCGCCACCGTGGAAATCACGGTCGTGGGTGCCAATGACCCCGCCCAGATCACCGCATCCAAGCCGGGCGACGACGCCGGCACGGTCAAGGAAGACGAAGTCTCCACGGCCAACGGCAAGCTCAATGTGGTGGACGCCGACGACGGCCAGTCGTTCTTCGTGGCCGTGGCCGACCGCCCGGGCACCTACGGCACCTTCTCGCTCGACGCCAACGGCAACTGGGTCTACAGCCTGAACCAGGCCGACCCGCGCGTGCAGGCCCTGGCCGCCGGCGAGTCGCTGACCGAGACCTTCACGGTCACCACCGCCGACGGCACCACCGGCCAGGTCGTCATCACGATCAACGGCACCAACGATGCCCCGACCATCAGTGGCGCCGCCACCGGCGACGTCACGGAAGACGCCACCACCGCCACCGTGTCTGGCCAGCTGACCCAGCAGGACGTCGACACCAGCGACACGCACACCTGGTCGGTCAACAACGACGGCAAGGGCACCTACGGCACGTTCACCGTCGACCAGAACGGCAAGTGGACCTACACGCTGGACAACGCCAGCGCCAATGTCCAGGCCCTGGCCGCAGGCCAGAAGGTCACCGACACCATCACCGTCACGGTGGACGACGGCCACGGCGGCACGGCCACCCAGGTCATCACCATCGAGATCACCGGCACCAACGACGAACCGACCATCACCGGCGACGCCACCGGCAACGTCAAGGAAGACGCCGTCGACACCACCGTGTCCGGCCAACTGACGCCGCACGATGTCGACACGCTGGACACCCACACGTGGACGGTCACCGACGGCGGCCGCGGCCAGTACGGCTCGCTGACGATCGACCAGAACGGCAAGTGGACCTACGTGCTGGACAACACCAGCCCCAGCGTCCAGGCCCTGGCCGAGGGCCAGAAGGTCACCGACACCATCACGGTCAAGGTCGACGACGGCCACGGCGGCACGGCCATCCAGACCATCACCATCGACATCACCGGCACCAACGACGCGCCGACCATCACCGGCGAAGCCACCGGCAGCGTCACGGAAGACGCGGTGTCCAACTCGGTGTCCGGTCAGTTGGCGCAGCATGACGTCGACACCAACGACACGCACACGTGGACCGCCACCGACGGCGGCCGCGGCCAGTATGGCTCGCTGACGATCGACCAGAACGGCAAGTGGACCTACGTGCTGGACAACACCCGCCCCGGCGTCCAGGCCCTGGCCGAAGGCCAGAAAGTCACTGACACCATCACGGTCAAGGTCGATGACGGCCACGGCGGCACGGCCATCCAGACCATTACCATCGAGATCACCGGCAGCAACGACGCGCCGACCATCTCCGGCGAAGCCACGGGCGGCGTCAAGGAAGATACCGCCGACACCACCGTGTCCGGCCAGCTGACCCAGCACGACGTCGACGCCACCGACACCCACACCTGGTCCGTCAACAATGACGGCAAGGGCACCTACGGCAACTTCACCGTCGACCAGAACGGCAAGTGGACCTACGTGCTGGACAACGACAGCAAGAACGTCCAGGCCCTGGCCGAAGGCCAGAAGGTCACCGACACCATCACCGTCACCGTCGATGACGGCCACGGCGGCAAGGCCACCCAGACCATCACCGTTGAAATCACCGGCACCAACGACGCCCCGACGCTGTCGGGCACGGCGACCGGCAACGTGACCGAAGACGGCACCTCCACCGCCACCGGCAAGCTCGACGTCGCCGACGTCGACACCAACGACACCCACACCTGGACCGTCGGCAACAACGGCAAGGGCGAGTACGGCACGCTGACGGTTGACCAGAACGGCAACTGGACGTACGAACTGAACAACGACGACCCCAAGGTCCAGGCCCTGAAGGCGGGCGAAAAGGTCGTGGACACCATCACCGTCACCGTCGACGACGGCCAGGGCGGCACCGTCACCCAGGAAATCAAGGTCACCGTCACCGGCACCAACGACACGGCGGTCGTGACCCCGAGCAAGCCGGGCGATGACCTGGGCAGCGTCACCGAAGACGGCACCCTGACCACCGGCGGCAAGCTGGACGTGACCGACAAGGACGCAGGCGAAGCCAACTTCAAGCCGCAGGCTGGCGTCGTGACCGAACACGGCAAGTTCTCCATCGATGCCGATGGCACCTGGAAGTACGAGCTGAACAATGCGGACCCGAAGGTCCAGGCCCTGGCCCAAGGCGAAAAGCTGACCGAGACCATCACGGTCACCACCGCCGACGGCACGACCAGCGTCGTCACCATCACGATCAACGGCACCAACGACGCGCCGACCATCTCCGGCGAAGCCAAGGGCGGCGTCAAGGAAGATACCGCCGACACCACCGTGTCCGGCCAGCTGACCCAGCACGACGTCGACACCACTGACACCCACACCTGGTCCGTCAACAATGACGGCAAGGGCACCTACGGCAACTTCACCGTCGACCAGAACGGCAAGTGGACCTACGTGCTGGACAACGACAGCAAGAACGTCCAGGCCCTGGCCGAAGGCCAGAAGGTCACCGACACCATCACCGTCACCGTCGATGACGGCCACGGCGGCAAGGCCACCCAGACGATCACCGTTGAAATCACCGGCACCAACGACGCCCCGACGCTGTCGGGCACGGCGACCGGCAACGTGACCGAGGACGGCACCTCCACCGCCACCGGCAAGCTCGACGTCGCCGACGTCGACACCAACGACACCCACACCTGGACCGTCGGCAACAACGGCAAGGGCGAGTACGGCACGCTGACGGTTGACCAGAACGGCA
>NZ_JCBANA010000106.1:0-16855 GCF_059760725.1 Achromobacter sp. 1014246743 | reverse complement strand
TAGGGCGGGGCGCTTGCGCGTCCTCGTATCCCTGGCGCAGCTCGCCGGCCAGCCGGCGGCGTTTCTCGTCGGCCGGCAGCTCGATAAATTCACGGCTGAAAACGTGGTCTTTTAGGTTGATGCCCTTGGCCGCGCCCTCGGGCTTCACGTTGAGATATTCGGCCGCTCTGCCGGCGTTGCGGGTCTTTGTCTCGCCGTACCGCGTGACGACGGCCCGGAACTGGTCGAAGTCGGTCACGCCCTGTTCGAGCACGTCGGACAAGATGCGCTCTTTCAAGTCGTGGTTCGCACCCTTGAAATAGTCGCCCTTGTATCTGGCGATCATCGCGCTTTCGTCGGTGAACTCCACGCGCCGGTTATCTTTCGGGCTGGCAAGCCCATATTTGGCGTTGATGTGTTCCTGAAAGGCTTCAAGGAATTTGGTCTGCTGATCGACCTTGCCGAACGGGTTTAGATTCCGCTGGCTCAATAGGTTGTGTTCGGGAATGACGATGTGAATATGCGGCTTGCGCTCGATGAACTCGCCCGTTTGCTGGTTGGTGTAGCTTTTCAACCTGGGCAAGTGCGCTTCGGCATAGAAGTTGTATTCGTCCGCCTCATATGCCGTCATGGCAAACTGCTGAAACTCGTCGGTGATCGCCTGTAGCTGCTCCCGGCTGATTTCATCCTCTTTGAAAGCCAGGGTGATATGCAAATACCGCTCGCCCTGCTTGTCCATGCTGTTGATGATGGCGTCGGTCAATTTCAGGTCGCCCGCCAATATCACGCGCTCGTCCAGCTCGGCGCGGTCGTAGTCGCGGCCGTCCTTCCGGCCTTCTTCCAGATATTCGCGGATTCCGGCCTCGCCGCCACGCACCCTAATCAGCATTTTCGACCGCCTCCCGCATCGCGTCGGCAATGGCCTGTAGCTCGGCCAGGATGCCGGCATAGGTCGCGGGCGTGGCCGTGCCGGCCAGCTCGGCCGCGTTCGCCGCGTGGGCGAGCTGGTTCATGTTGTTGCTGGTCTTGTTGAACAGGTACAGCAGCCGGCGCTTGTCGCTGCTCACGGGCACGCGGGCGACAACCTGGGTGCGGTTCTGCAAGACGCACTCGCGGAAGAACTCGGACGGCTTCAAGCCCGATGCCTCGACCTTCGCCAGATAGGCGACATGGTCGGCATCGGTAAGGCGGAAGCTCACGGGCCGGGTGAGCTTCTGGCCGTCTGCGGGCTTGCGGGGCATGGGCGGGCCTCCCTTCGTTTCCTGCTCTGGCGGCGGCCAGGGCAGGGCAGTTGCAGGCCGGCGCATACAGCGCCGGGCGGTCTGCCGGATGGTGACGAATCCCCGACCTGGTGGGCGGGGATCTGTCGCCAATCGGCGCGGCTCCCGAAGGGGCCGCCGGCAGGGTTTCCAAAGGGGGGCAACCCCTTTGGGCACGGGATATGTGTCAAAACGCGGAGCGTTTTGTAAACATATCCGACGTGCCTATCCTGCGCGAACCTATACTATAGCGCGGCATGGCCATTGCTTCAACACGCTCTATGCACTGCATATGCACTGCATTAGCACGCTTGACACTGCAAACACACTGCATAATAATTGCGCTCAAGCGGCAAAAGCCGTTTGACGCACTGCATATGCACTGCAAAAATAGCGTTTTCCGGCAACGGGACAACGCAAAGAGGTTGAAAGATGACGAAAACCAGTGTGGCCGACGTGCTGCGCGAGCTGGCAAAGGGCGACAAAAGCCGCTCTGAAACGGCCCGCCTGCGCGACGTGATAGACGAAGTGGAAGCCGCCCTAGCTGCTGGCGTAAGCCGGTCGGCGGTGCTGGAAGCCCTCCACGGCCAGGGCTTCACGATGACGCTAAAGAGCTTCGAGAGCGCCCTTTATCGCATCAGGAAACAGCGCGGGCATGGCACGGCAGGGACACCAGCCGCACCCGCTCCGGCCTCCCTTAGTCATGACGAAGAAATGGGCAAAACGCCGCAAGCGGCTCCGGCTGCTGGCAAGAAGGCCGGGGATTTTGAAATACCCGTCCCCAAGCGATTTACCCATAACCCCAAACCTGACGACGATCTTTTGAAATAAGGAACCATCATGCAGAACACCATTCATTTCATCCTGCAAGGCAAGGGCGGTATCGGTAAGTCGTTCATTGCCGTAATGCTCGCGCAATTCTTCAAATCGAAGGGGGCCGATCTGAAAGCCTTCGACACCGATCAGGAAAACACGACGTTTTCCCATTACAAGGCACTCGGCGCGCAGCATATCCCGGTGATGAATGAATCCCGCACCATCGACGCGAAGCGGTTCGATGCGCTCATGGAAAAGCTGCTGACTGAGGACGGTACTTTCGTCATCGACAACGGCGCTAACACCTTCTCGCCGTTGCTGGCGTACATGGTGGAAAACAACGTCATCAGCTTCCTGACTGAGAACGGGAAAAAGGTCTATCTGCATACCGTTGTCGGCGGCGGTGACACGCTCGCGGATACCGCGAACGGCTTCAATTCCATTGCCCAGGGCATCGAAGATGCGCCGGTCGTCCTCTGGCTCAATGAGCACTTCGGGCCGATGAAAACGGACGAAGGCAAGGACTTCACCGACACCAAGGCTTTCAAGGCGAATCAGGCCCGCTTGCATGGCGTCGTGACGCTGCAAGCCCGCAACCATCAGACCTACGGCGACGACATCAAGAAGATGAACACCAAGCGCCTGACGGTCGAGGAAATCATGCAGTCGGCCGACTTCGCGCTGATGGAAAAGCAGCGCATCCGCAACGTGGCTAAGGATGTTTTCGGCCAGCTTGAAAAAATCGAGTTCTGACTATGGATCGACGCAAATACATAGCGGAGCTGGTCGAAAAAACCGGCGTCCGCATAGATGAGGATGACCCGATTTTCGCCGTCGTGCTGCTGAACCGGGCCATCCTCCAAGATCAAAAAACCGAGCTGGAAGCCCTTGTCGGCCAACTGGTGAAAGCCGGCGGGGCCATCCGGGGCGAGGTTATCAAGCAGGTCGAGGAACGGTGTAACGCCACGCTGCGGGAATTGCAGGTTGAGGCGGTCAAGCTGAAAACCGATCTGCAACGCGAGCACGCGGGCTATCGGGAAGCCACGAAAGAGGCGCTGCGCCAGGAAGTCGGCGGCACCATCGCCAGCGCGGCCAGCGCCATGCGGGACGCGCGGCGCTCGATCATGGGGCCGGTCTGGATGGCCGCCATTGCCGGCGGCTTCGTTGGTGGCGTCGTCGTCGCCCTGGTCGCCTACCTGCTGCGATAGGGGGAACCGATGAAACCAGCTCTTGCCCTGACTCTCGTTATCTTGGCCACCTCGGCCTTCTTCCTGGCCCGCAACGTGTTCGGCACGTTCAAGGGCAAGAACCGGGGCGCGGTCGCCTGGGTGGTGTGGCTATGGCTCGGCCTGTGGGCTGCGGCCCTGGCCTATGGCATCGCCTCGGCCGTGCCGCGTTGGCTCGCCTCGGGCGAATCCTCGGCGCTCCTGGCGCTCGGCGTGGCCGTCGTCTCGGTTTTCTGCCAAACGCGCCTGTGGGGCCATTACATGGCACGCGCGAACTATGCCCCCCACGGCCAGGAAACCGTCGTGCGCGGCACGGAAGTTGTCGGCGGCGGCGATCTGCAAGCCCGCATGTACGGCGACAAGGCCAAGCCGGCCGACGTGGATATTGAAATCGGCGGTGTCGTCATCCCTCGGATGCTGGAAGCCCAACACATGCTTTTCAGCGGCACCACGGGCGCGGGCAAGACGCAGGCCATCAATCGGGTGCTGCGGGCCGTGCGCCAGCGCGGGCAGCGGGCTTTGATCGCTGACCCTGCCGGCGGCTTCTTCTCCCGCTTCGGCCGCCCTGGTGACGTGCTTTTCAACCCGTTTGATCGGCGCTCGGTCGATTGGTCGCCCTTCGCGGAAATCCGCCATGACTACGATTGCCAGCGCATCGCCAAGGCGGCCGTGCCGGATGGCACCGGCGAGGGCGCAGAGTGGCACCACTACGCGCAAACGCTCCTAGGTGAAACGCTGCTCGCCCTGCATCAGCGTGGGGAACACTCGGTAAAGCGGCTGCTCCACTACGTCAGCGCGGCCGACACGAAGGAACTAGGCGAGCTGCTGGCCGGCACGCCTGCGGCCATCCTGACGGCCAAGGGCAACGACAAGATGCTGAACAATACGCGCGGCATCATCGCTACCTATCTCGGCGTGTGGCGATACCTGCCCGACAATGGCCGTTTCTCCGTGCGTTCATGGGTGCAGGACGAAGGCGGCGACGGTTGGCTGTTCGTCACCTACCGCGACGATCAAATGGGCCTGCTGCGCGGGCTGGTCGCCTCGATCTTGGAACTTGGCATTGTCGAGGGCTTGAGCCTGTCAGAGAACCAAGAGCGCGGCCTGTGGTTCGTGTTCGATGAGGTCGATTCCTTGGGCAAGGTGTCAAGCCTGCGCGGCGGCCTGACGAAGCTACGCAAGTACGGCGGCCGGTGCGTCCTGGGCCTGCAAACGGTGTCGCAGCTCCGCGAAACCTACGGCCGCGACGAAGCGCAAACGCTCCTGGCGAACCTATCCACTAAGCTGATACTGCGGGCCGGCGACAACGAAACGGCCGAGTATTTCAGCAAGGAGCTTGGCGAACAGGACATTGACCGGCTGCAAATGACGACGGGCCAGGGCACCAGTTCGGGCGGCTTGTTGAACCCTGGGCACTCGTCGGAATCCAGCAATACCAACTTCAACATGCAGCGCGTCCGGCAGGCGGCCATCCTGTCGTCTGAAATCCTGAACCTGCCCGATCTGCACGGCTTTTTGAAGATTCCCGGCCAGCCGGTCGGCGCGGTGCAGGTCGAGTATCAGGCCATGCCCGAAATGCAGCCGGGCTTTCAGGCATGATGTTTATTTACTCATTCACTCATTTGCGCTATAGTTTCATTTGAGTGAATACGGTTGGTGACACGGTAGCGGACCAGGTGCGGGCACCGTGTCACCATTGGCTTATCCGCACCAAAGTACGAAAATTGAAATGCCATGACGCATAGTTTTGGCAATTGTCGATAACCCATAGTGAACGCTGCAACCACCCTAAGAACGCTTCGGCGTGCCGGGTGCCGGCCTGAAAAGAAGGGCCTGACGCGGGGAGATAGGCCGCGTGACTGCACATGAAGAGGATGTGATGACGGCCCCGGAAAAGCACGGGGATGACACTGCGGAAGAGGACGCAGCTTAGTGAGCGCCCCGTACATGGCCGGTAACGGGGATGCAGCGCCGGCCAGACAAACCGGAAAGCCGGTTCTGTGACGGGAACAGTTACCGTCCAGCGTTCGCCCTCAACCCTCTAAATGGAGTGGCGAACATGAAAAATTTCTCTGTCTCTCTCGTTCTAGCCGCCGGCATTGCTGTGTCGTCGGCCGCCTTCGCACAAATCCCGGTAACGGATGGCGCATCCATCGCTAAGAGCGTGGAAAACCAGATTGAAACGATGGCGAAGTGGAAATTGCAGTACGACCAGATGGTGAGCCAGATTGACCAGTTGAAGCAGCAATATTCGGCTGTGACTGGTTCGCGCGGCCTAGGCAACATCATGAATAACGCGGAGCTGCGGGACTACCTGCCGGGCGATTGGCAGGGCGTCTATGACTCTGTGAAATCGGGTGGCTATGCAGGTCTTAGCGGCCGGGCACAGTCCATCTATGAAGAAAACAAGGTCTATGACGCTTGCACCGGCTTCACTGATACGCAGCAGCGCACGCATTGCGAAGCGCAGGCGGTCAAAGGTGCCCAGGACAAGGCTTTCGCCCTCGATGCCTACGACAAGGCCAAGTCACGGCTGAACCAGATTGACCAGCTCATGGAGAAGATCAACGACACGCCCGACCCCAAGGCGATTGCCGAGCTGCAAGGCCGTATCGCGGGCGAACAGGCCATGATTCAGAACGAGCAAACCAAGCTCCAGATGTATCAGATGGTCGCGGCGGCTGAAGATCGGTTGCAGGAACAGCGGCAACGCGAACTCAACGCCAAGGTTCTGGCTAATCGTGAATACACGAAGCACCAGCCTTTCAACCTGCTGGAAAAGTGAGGGGACGCGCCATGATTTCCTATATTCACGCCCCTGTTCTGGCTGCTTGCTTCTTCACGCTCCTGTTCATGCGGCGGTGGTGGCTCTGCATTGATCGCATGGGCTTCTTGCGTGAAGTCGGCCGCCGTGCCCCTTCCCTTGTTCAAGGCGACATTCTGGCCGCAACCCTCGCCATCGTTCCGTTCCTGGTCGCGGCGGTAGATTGGTTCGGTATCACCCTGCCGCGCCAGTCGGCCCCGATTGCCCCCGGCATGGCCGCCTTCATCTCTATGGCCTGCCTAGGCGGCTGCGTGTTTGTGCTGCGCAATACCGGCGAACGATTCGCCGGCCATTGGGCAGGCACACGGGAAAGCGCCCTGCGCACGGTCGCGGCGCTGCGCATCATCGACGCGGCCGAACTGGCTCACGCCCTGGACGTTATGCAACAGCACGAAACCCAGCAATTCAACGGCCAAACTATCGACGCCGAAGCACGCGAGGTGCGGAAATGAAAAAGCTCTCTTTCGCCCTGGTCGTCGCGGCCGTCCTGGCCGGCTGCGGCGAGAACACGCCAGTTCAAACCGTTGATTGGTACAAGACACATGAGGCCGAGCGCACGGCCATGATTGCCAAGTGCAAGGCCAATCCCGGCGAACTCGACGCCTCCCCGAACTGCATCAATGCTGTTACGGCGGCAAACCATCTGACCGTTGAAAAGCGCGGCTACACGAAGCACGCCCCGATAAACGCGCTCGAAGGGGGAAAATAAAATGGCTATCGAATCGAATATTTTCGAGTGGATTGGCGAAAGCATCGACATGACCCTGAACACGTTCGTTCAGGTCACGTCGGGCAACGTTATTTCCATGTTCACCGATATCTTCATCTACGGTGGCACGCTGACGTTCGTAATGATGGGGTTCGCCATCATCTTCGGATATGTCGAAGCGCCGGCCTCAAATTTTATGAAGACTTGCGGGAAGTTCCTTGTCATAGGCGGCTTGGTGCTGAGTGCTCCCACTTACCTTTCATGGGTTGTCGAAGCTCTGCGCGGCCTGGAAACCGGCGTGGCTGATGCCTTCTCGGCATCGGGCAGCAGTACGCCGGCAACCTCGGTCTATCAGGTGCTTGATAAAGCGGTCACGGATGGCTTCAAGATCGGCGGCGACATGCTCGAAAAAATGGGCAAACGGCGATGGTATGAACTCGCCATGGCGCTTTATGACTTGCTGAACGCCCTCATCATCTATGTCGCCACGCTCGTAATCGCCATTCCTGCCGGTGCAATGGTCATCGTTTCCAAGATCATGCTTACCGTCATGCTCGGTATTGGCCCGTTCTTTATCGCCATGCTGATGTTCCCCGTCACCGCGAAATGGTTTGATAGCTGGTTTGGCCAAGTGATGACCTACATCATGCAAATCGCCTTGGTGACAACGGTTCTCGGCATGGGCATGAAGTTTTTCAGTGCACTTACGGCCAAAGTTTTGGCCGTCACCACTGACCATCCTATTGCCACAATGCTTGAAATCCTGATCGTCACGGGCGTCACCCTGTTCCTGCTGCAAAAGGCGTTTGAAGCGGGAGCGGCCTTGGCCGGTGGCGTATCCTCGGCCGGTATCACGCTGCGACAAGTCACCCAGGCGGCGGCCTCCCCCGTCACCCAGGTTATGAACCGTCAAAGTACGCGCCGCGATATGCAAAGCGGGATGATGGTCACAGGTGGCCGGCTTAATCATCTGGCGGCTGGTAACTCGATTTGGAACCCGGCCTATCGCCAGCACGTATTGCAGAACATGGGCAAAAGTTGGGGGCCGGCGCAAGGCGGCAACGTTAAGGGGGAGTGAGCCATGTTTACACTAATGGAACACGATGCCCTGTTACGCCTCATGAGGCTTTCCACGGGCTTTATTTCTGACAGTCGGCGGGTGGCCCATTGGCTGCAAGAGTGGGAACGGTCGGACAATCCTCGCGCCATCAAGGCGCAGATATCCGGCCTTTCCGACCACACCGCCAGGGACATGCAGGAAGTCGCCCAGGCGGCGAAGCGGACAGGGGCGAAGCCCTCCACGCTCGACCGCCTGGAATATGACTACAACATGGAAAACATCGCGCGGGCCTATCCGCTGCCGGTGATTGAGTACGAACGATGAAGAACAGGCTGTAAATCTTTCGATCGACACCACGGCCCCGCCTCGGCGGGGCTTTCTTTTTGGTGACGGTGGATCTTCCTCGATCGCGCCGGTTTGTCGCCAGTCGGAACACTCCGCGCTTCGCTTGGGCAACCCCTTCGGTTGCATCCCGCGTCCGATCTTGCCGGACTGGCTGCGGGGGCAGGCCCGGCGGCTTCGCCTTGTTCCTCCCCCTGGCCGATAGGCTGGATGGCTTCCAGGGGCATCAAGGGTGAAGGCTTCGCCCGGCATCCTCGCCCGGTCCCTGCGCTACGCTCCGGGCTGCGGCCTCCGGTGCCGCCCTTGACACCCCTTCCAGCCAAAACCCCCGCCAGAACGCACCAGACGGCCCGCTGTGCCGAGCGGATGACGGGTCAAGGGGTTGGTGCGGCCCGCAGCCCGTAGGGCGAGGACACGGCCCCTTGACGCGGCAGGAGCGACCCAACGCTATGCCCGGGGCAGGAGTGAAGGGCCAACGGCCCGTAGCCCCTGCTCCCGAGGCTCCCGCCGGCGAGGGTGGGGCGTCCAGAGGGGCAAAGCCCCTTTGGGCAAGGGCGAAGCCCGCCGCAGGCATCGTGTCATTGAAATCATTGGCTAATTTCAGGATTCAAGACAAATTCAGCGCGGTGGCCTCGATAAACGGCACAGAAAGCGCCGTAGGCGCTTTTTTGGGGCTTGGTAGGGGCAACAAACACCCATGCCCTGAAAAACGCTTCTAGAGCCTTTCCGCTTGCGCTGCCGGTTCCTGGCGGGGCGCGTAGCGCCCTGCCCTGCGCAGGCGGGCGAACTGCACCGCGCGGCCAAGGCCGCGCTTTGGTAAAGCGTTCTGGCCGGAGGCCAGCCATTTGACCGGAGGGGGAGCCGGCGAAGCCGGGGGAACCCCGTAGGGGTGCCCCGCCGAAGGCGCAGGCCGGCGCCGGAGGCGACGGGGCGGAGTGCGAAGCACGAAGGGTAGGCGCGCCCTACGGGCGCTACGACGGTTCGATGTGCGCGGAAGGTTGGTTATGCACAGGCCCCCGCGTTTTAAGAGATTTAATATGTTTTAAAAGATTTAGGGCAAAAAATGGCCGAAAAGTCGTTATAAATCAACTAGATGCAAATATGCCCGGTGGGTGATAGACGGGCTTGGGTGTGTGATAGACGGAAGCCGGTGGGTGATAGACGGAAACGGGTGTGTGATAGACGGGCTATCCACAGGCTAGACGCCCAAAACGGGTTGGCTCCGTCTATCACACACCAATGGTGACAATAACAACTGACCTGGTGGTGGTTCTGTCGCCAAATCTCCGTCTATCACACACCGGAAAAGGGGGGCTCCCCTGGTGGTGACGAAAGCCCGGCCCCGGTTGCGACGGGGTGCGCCTGAAAGATCACGGCTCAAGCAAACCGACATCGTCGTCCACGCTGTCACCCGGGGTCTCGTCTTCGTCCTCTGGTAACTCCGGCAGCTCATCGGGACGCGCTGCCCGATGTGTCATCACCAGCAGCGGGCCAGACTTTCCCGGTAGCTCGGCAAGGGTGTATTCCGGCAAGTCGTTGGACGTAATCAGCTTGCGCAGGATGCGGCAAAATTCTTTGAATGTGCCCACGCTACCGCTGCGCTCATAAATGAGCTTAAACGACCATCTGGCACGCTGTTCGCCTGCCCTAAGACGGGCAAGCCGATAGAGATAGCGGCCAATCCCCTTGTCGATCAAAAAATACTCGGGATGGACGGTTAAGACGGCGGGCGATTTCTCTTCCACGACTTGGCTATAAAGCCACTGCGGAACCTCAATTTCAACGCTCGTAATCCGCCCATTGTCGGCATAGGAGGTGGTTTTGTAGCTGTTAATCAGTCCTACCCCTTGGGCCGTGCGCAAGGGCCTTTTCCCTTTGGTTCGCGTCGTGGTGACGACTTCAACAAAGGT
This sequence comes from Achromobacter sp. 1014246743, assembly GCF_059760725.1. NCBI lineage: Bacteria > Pseudomonadati > Pseudomonadota > Betaproteobacteria > Burkholderiales > Alcaligenaceae > Achromobacter > Achromobacter sp. 1014246743. The sequence continues at coordinate 6,730 of NZ_JCBANA010000106.1, read as the reverse complement.
TGTGCTAAGTCGTTTCAGCGCCCCTTCGATTTCATCGTATTGTCTTGTGCCATCACCACGGCGGCAGAACTTGAGGATTTCCGACACATGCGGCCGAAAGATGCGGCTTGGCTTCTCGGCTCGGCCCTGCCTGTAAAGGTTCATGGCGTCGGTCAGATGTGAAATTGCCATCAACACAATGTCATAGTCCCAAACCGAAGCCATGCCGGCCTCGCCTGAAACCACCTCGACATAGCCATCGGGGCGTGTGTAGCGAATAGTTTCGTTAGGTCGTTTCTTGTCTTTGGACAGCCGGAAAACGGCCACGTCCATGATGCTACGGCTATCTTTCGTCGCCACGTCGTACAGGACAGGCACGAAAAAATCGGCCTGGGCGTCGCCTTCTGGTGGCTTGCGCATAGAGGGAGACGGGGCTGTTTTGGGTGTTCTAAGGGTAGGTGGTAAGTGTCGCTCCCGTTCTTCGCGGGCCTTTTCTTCCTCCCTTCTTGCATCTTCATCACGCAGACGCGCCGAAGTCTGTTCAAACGTTTCACCCGGCCGCGCTTCGGCCTCTACCCGCTTGCGGTGCTTCGCGTCGATGGCAGCTTTCAGGTGAGCCAAGGAATCGCCCAAGGTGTCGCCTATGGCGCGCGGGCCGTTGTGTGGCGTTCGGCTCATGCGCCCTCCCTGATATAGTTTTCGGCTTCCTCGGCGGTATCGAAGGGGACACCATCGGGATAGCTCCGCCCGTAGGGGCGGGCCATCCATCGGCCATCTGACAACGGGGAGACTTCGCCAAGAAAACGGCCTTCGTTCGTCTCAACGAGAAACATTTGAGGTTGCGTTGCTCGCTGCGCCGCCAGCTCACGCACGCGTAGCTTGGCGCATTCAAATGCTGTTTCTCGCCCTCCATTTTTGCTAAGATTGGTCATGGTCATTTGCCTGTTTTGGTAATGGTCAGCGGCCCTTTATGAGTTTCGCCACTCCGGGGCCGCACCCAGCCCGACACTGTTAGCGCGGTGTCGGGCTTTTCTTTTTCACATCGGCCCCGCCGCTTCGCGCCAGTTGGACGAATCCACGATGATTTCCGGGGAAAGGTGCGCCACGTCGGCCAGGGTGGTAAGCGCCTTCTCAAACGTGCGGAAACGTACCGGGCGACCCTCATAGGTGACGGCGTGCAACGTCCGCCCCTGGCGTGCGTAGAGTGTGAAACCCGCCTCATCGTCGGGGTACAAGACGGCCTGCACTGGTTCGGCATCCGGCGTGTCGCACGCTGCATTGAAACGGTCGAATGTCCACGGCCGCCCCTTCCTGGGCTTCGGCTCCAACTGGTCAAAGAAAGCGTCCACAAAAGCCCCTAGCTGGTCTTGCGGGATGCCCGCGTTATCAAAGTCCTGGTGTTGTTGCTGGTTCATCTTCGCCACTCCTAGAAATCCGGCGTTAGCGCGCCGGGGTTGGTACTGGTGACAAGTAGATCTCCTGTAGGGAGATCTGCTGTCACCACGTCACGGCGTTTGCTGTGCCGCGTGTTTCACTCGCAAAATCTCGACGGTGCGCGCTTCGTCCTGCACGCGGTAAAAAACAATGTAGTTCCGATGGGCGACCAGCTCGCGCACATAGGCCGGTAGGCCCGGCCGACCGGTGCGGCCAAGCTCTGGGTGCTGTGCAAGCGGCAAGGTCTTGTCGCGCAACTCCTGGCCGAAACTGCGCGCCCTGGTCGGGTTATCTTTGCCGATGTATCGAACAATAGCGCGCAAATCCTCGCGGGCTTTCGGTCGCCACTCGATGCGGTAAGGAGTCTTTTTCTTCGCCATAGATCAGCCGGCCGCGCTTAAGCGCGCTTCCTTCTGGCCGGCTTGTGCTCGGCCGTCAGGGCGGCAATGTCGGCATCCATCTCGGCCATAACCTCGTCGTGCGGAATGCTCGGCCGGGGGTCGTCGATGGCGTCCTGAATTTCAGCCGCAAGCCACTTGTTGTAAGCCGCCGACTGGTGAGCCTCACGCAGCGCAGCAGCACGGCCACGAATGCCGGCGGCCGGTTCCTTCTCCTCGGGCTTCCATTCGCTGGCGTCGAATTGCCCGATAGTGATGCCAATGTCGCGCAGCACGTTCAACGCGGCGGCCGGATTGCCAAAGCGGCGCGGCTCGGTGCTTCTGGCTTTCGCCAGGACCGCCCCGCCACCGCTGCGGGTGTCGATTTGGACGAGGAACGCCCCGCCCTTGCCTTTCAGTGTCACACCAGACACCCCGCCGGCATCACTGGCAGCGCGTAGCTGTTCAAGGGTCATGCTCTGCATGATTCGCTCCTTGTGGTTAATGTCATCAATAATGATTGTGCATGAAATATAGAAAACCTGCAAGCGTTTTGCCGTCCTAATAACGGTCGTTTTGCGGATTTCGCGGCGCTGCCCCGCCCGGCCCCGCTTTCGGCCCTGTTCTCTGTCCGTAATGGCGTCTATAAAACAAAGTCTATAAACTGGTGCTTTCATCGGGATAAACGGACGAAAACATGAAGATTGGCTATGCGCGAGTATCGACCGACGATCAGCGAATGGACTTGCAGCGGGACGCCCTGACGGCCGCCGGCTGCGAGAAGGTATTCACGGACACGGCCAGCGGCGCGAAGGCGGCACGGCCAGGGCTGGCCGAAGCCCTCGCCTTCGCCCGCAAGGGTGATGTGCTCGTCGTGTGGCGGCTCGACCGCCTGGGGCGCTCGCTGCCTGAACTGGTGAAGGTCGTGGGCGAGCTGGAAGCCGCCGGGGTCGGCTTTGAAAGCATCACGGAACGGATTGAAACCAGCTCGGCCGCCGGCCGTCTGGTGTTCCATGTGTTCGCGGCCCTGGCTGAATTTGAGCGGCGCTTGATCGTGGAACGCACGCAGGCCGGGCTTGAGGCGGCCAGGGCGCGCGGGCGCAAGGGTGGCCGCCCTGCCCTGCCGCCGGAAAAGGTCGCGGCGATTCAGGCGATGGCGGCCGGGAATCGGTCGGTGTCGGAGATATGTAAGGCGCTCAAGATCGGGCGCAGCACGCTTTACAAGTATGCGCCCGGGATGAAGGCCGCGCCGGCCACTGGTGACAAAGCGAGCTGACCAGGCGCGCGGGCCTGTCGCCAATCAGGTGCCCGACTTGTCGCTATGAAGGGCTGCTAGGCGGCGCAATTCAGCGGGTAGCGTGCGCTCGTTGAGAGGCCGAACAAACTCGGCAAGGTCAATTTCGCCGTCAACGAACCGGCGCATATGGGCAAGGTCATCATCGGATAGCGTGAAACCTTCCAGGCCCACGGAAGCGCGCGCATAGTCGCAAGCCTCTTGCCGGCGGCGGCGTTCCACATCTGTAATTTTTTGAGTAGGTGATTTTTCGCTCATTTACTCAATTCCTCAACGGCCGTAACCATAGCCGGTTTCGGCTTCATAGTTGCCCTGGTGGTCGCGGCTCACTTCCACGTCGTCGCCTACATCCATTTCCGTGCCGTCGATCTGCGGCACCATCACGCGGTCGCCGTCAGCCTCGATGACGAAGGCCCGGCCCTCGTCGTCGCGCTCGATCTGCTGCACCACTTCCCCCGAGAACGATTCATCACGCGCCAGGATTCGCGCCTCGTACTCGGCCGCCAGCTCCGGCGTGATGCCGGCATGGCTCAATTCCTCGGCGTGCTGCTGCTCCTGGGCGTGCTCGACGGCGGAATGCAGGCGCTCGCGTTCCCTGCTGACGCCCTGCCCTTCTGTCGCGGCCAGTTCCGCGCGCAGCTCGGCATTCTCCGCGCGCTCGGCCGCATACAGCCCGGCATAGTCCGGGCGGGTGTCGGCGGCCTCAATGCTGCTGCTCTCAATGCGCTCACGCACTACCTGCGCCGGCTGCACGTCGCCGGCAGGCCCGCCGGCTTCTCGCTCGCGGTCGTGGGAGCGGTCGGCCTGCTCGGCCTGGAAAACACGCTGCCGGCACTCGGCCAGCTCGCGGGCTAGTTCGACGCGTCGGGTCGGGTCGGTTTCGCGTTCCAGTTCCAGGGCCAACGCGCCGCACTGATCGCGTAGCCTGGGCAGCTCGTTACCGGTCTGCTCGTTTAAGTTTTCACTCATTCGCTCATTTACTCTATCACTCGGGAAGCTGCGCAACAAAGTCGGTCAGAACTTCCTTGACGCTCTTTCCCTGTTTGGTGGCATACACCTTGAGCTTGATGTGCTGGTCGCGGTCGAGGTCGAAATTAACCCGCACGGTCGCGCCCTTGTCGGCAAGGCTGGCGAGGGTTGCGGCCTTGTTGGTCTTGGCGCTCGGGCGGCCGGCGCTGAGGGTTGTTCCTTTAGTGCTCATTTCCTCAATTCCTCAAATGAGTTTTTGCTTAATTTCGTTCGCCAGGGCGCGAACCTCGGCCGCTGCGTCACCGTCCGGCTCGGCATCCATAACTGTGCTGCCAGCGGCAGCCGTGCCGGGGTAGCTCACTCGCTGCGTGATGCGAGATTCCAGAACGGGCAGGCCATAGCCATTCAATGCCTCGGTGACTTCCGCACCGATGCGGGTGCCCTTGATGGCACGCGACACGACGAAGGCAGCTTGTAGCTTGCCGTCCGTTAGCTCGATGCGCTGTTTGACCAAATCCACGAGGTCCGACGCTGCCCATATGTCGTAAGGGGACGGCTGAACGGGAATAAGTACGAACGTGGCGGCCTTGATAGCTGAAATAGCCAAGTCAGACGCTTGCGGTGCACCGTCGATCACGACGAACTCTTTGCGCGCGACGTTCTTCAAGTCGCGGTCAATGGTCGCCCGGTCGATGCCAACGACGGTTAGCGGCTGATCTTCCCGCACGGCTGCCCAATCGCGGGCGCTACCCTGGGGGTCTGAATCGACTAGCAGCACGTCGGCCCCTTCCAATTGCAGGGCGCGGGCTAGGTGGGTGGCAATGGTCGTTTTGCCTGACCCGCCTTTCTGGTTGAGTACGGCGATAACCTGCATGATGGCTCCCGAGTGAATGAACAAAAGCGCAATTACTCATTTGAGTATAGCGCCAAAGGCTAAGGGGAGTAAAGGCCGCATTTACTCATTCACTCATTTGTATATGGTGACACCGCGGCTGTGGCCAGGTCGCCGCGGTGTCACCAAAAGGGCAGGGCGCTACCGACTGCGGCCCGTGTCGCGCGGCCGGCGCTGCGGCTGTTCCTGGTCGCGTTCCTGTTCCGGCTTGGTGCTGCGCCCTCGGCCGCCCTGGTCGGGCTTGGCACGCTCGGCCTGCGCCATGTAGGCCCGACCGGCCTTGATCGCTTCCCGGCGCTGCTCGTACCGCTCCTGCAAGCCCTTATCGTTGAACTCGACGTAAAGGCCCTTATCGGCGGCAATGTCGGCCATCATGTTCTTGTATTCCTCGGCACCGCGTAGCCGGATGCTTGGCCCGAACTTCGCCAGGGCGAGGCGCAGGCCGGTTTCCAGCGTCTCGCGCTCGGTCTGGTCGAACTCAACAGCCGGCCCGGTATCGGTGAACATGGCCCGGCGCTGCTGGTCGTAGTAGGTCACATTGCCGTCTTGATCGACCTTGTACCCGGCCGGCGCGGTCGGCTTCATGATCGGCGCGGCCTCGGGGTGTCGGCCGTCCTTGTCCTCGATGCGCTCGCGCGTGGCCGGTTGCGGGGGTCTCATGCGCTGCCGGCGAAGCTCGGCCAGGGCGTCGGCATCGCCACGGCCGGCACGCTCGGCCAGATAGGCCCGGTACTGGTCGGCCGGCTTCATGCGATAGCGGGCTTTCAGCTCGGCGCGCTCGGCGTCGATCTGGTCACGCAAGGCTAGATCGCGTTTGACCTTCTCCATGCGGGCCAGGGATAGGGCGGCTTTCCGCTCGCTGGCCTTCATGGCGCGTTCGTTCTGGATGGCCCGGCGCTCGGCTTGGTACTGGCGGCGCAGCTCGGCGCGGCGCTCCTGCTCCCGCTGCTTCTGTGTCTGCCAATCCTGTTCCCGGCGCTCGCTCTGTTGCGGTTGCCATTCCCGGCGGTAGTCGGCCCAAAGGTCACGGCGAGGGGCCCTCCGGGCCGGCTGCTGCACTTCACGGCCCTGCTGCTCGGCGTAGGTGCGGCGCAAGATCGGCGCGGCCTCGCGCCAGGGCAAATGCAGCTCCTGGGTAAGAAAGTCGGTCACGTTCAGGTTTCGACGGCCGCACCGTATGCGGTCGCTGCCGTCCTTCGCCTTCGTCACCTCGTACTTGTCGGGCATCACGCCATGCGTGCGGCTGACGGTCGCCAGCAGGCGCGCGGCGTCCAGCTCGCGCTTGATCGTGTCGAACTCGGCCCGGCCGGCGTCCCGGCCGCGCGTGGCCGCTTCGTGCCGCTCGGCAATGCGCTGGCCGACGACGGTATCCGCCGGCCGGCCGTCGCGTTCCTGGGCAGGCGAGGGCAGGGGGGTCGGCTCCCTGGCTGGCTGCGCCCTGGTCGGGGCCGGCGGCTCGGGCTGTGGCTCGATCTCATGGGCGGCCCGGTGCTTGGCGTAGAAGCTGGCCGCGCGCTCGGCCAGCATGGCCCGGCGCTGCTCGGGGTCGGCATCACGATAGGCGGCGTATGCCTTGCGGCTCCCGCTGTTGAGATATTTCAGCTCGGCCGCTCTAACTTCGTGCCACTCCTTCAAACGGTCGGCAATGTCGGCCGGGGTAGGGCGGGGCGCTTGCGCGTCCTCGTATCCCTGGCGCAGCTCGCCGGCCAGCCGGCGGCGTTTCTCGTCGGCCGGCAGCTCGATAAATTCACGGCTGAAAACGTGGTCTTTTAGGTTGATGCCCTT
>NZ_JCBANA010000105.1:0-17352 GCF_059760725.1 Achromobacter sp. 1014246743 | reverse complement strand
CCCCAAGCCGACAGGCTTGGGGGCCTTTTATCATGCTGCCACGCGTCAGGGAATCTGGATCGCGGCGCTGCGCAACAGATTGGCGGTTTCGAACAGCGGCAGGCCCATAACGCCCGTGTAGCTGCCGTCGATGCGCGAGATGAAGGTGCCGGCCAGGCCCTGGATGCCATAGGCGCCGGCCTTGCCGAAGGGTTCGCCGCTGTCGCAGTAGCGGCCGATTTCGTCCGCTGTCAGCGCGCGCATCCAGACATGGGTGATGGACACCGCTTCGAGCAGGCGATCGCCCGTCCAGAGGGCGACGGCGGTATGCACCTGGTGCGTGCTGCCGGACAAGGCGCCAAGAATACGAATGGCGTCGTCGCGGTCAACGGGCTTGCCCAGCACGTGGCCGTCAAGGATCACGGTGGTGTCGGCGGCCAGGAGCGGCAGGACGGGCAGGGCCTGGTCGCGCATCCAGTCGCGGCCGCGCAGGGCCTTGTCGCGGGCGGTGCGCTGGACGTAGTCGGCAGCGCTTTCGCCAGCATGCTGCGGTTCGTCTTCGCCGGGCGGGGCGGGTACGCGCAAGACCTCGTGGGCCAGGCCGATCTGCGTCAGCAGTTCGCGCCGCCGCGGGCTGGCGGAAGCAAGATAGAGGCGTGGGGGCAGGGCGGGAGCGGGTTCGGTCATACGAGGGCGGCGGCTGGGCGCGCCGGCCACGCGCCTGGCTGGGAGCCGGGCGCGGATCAGGCGCGGTGATAGGGGTGGTTGGTCATGATGGCCCAGGCGCGATAGAGCTGTTCAGCCAGCACCACGCGCACCATGGGATGCGGCAGGGTCAGGGACGACAGGCGCAACTGGCCGCTGCACGAGGCCTTGAGGTCGGCATCCAGGCCATCGGGACCGCCGACCAGGAAAGCCACGTCCTGGCCGCCCGCTCGCCATTGTTCGAGCTTTTGCGACAGGGCCATGGTGGTCAGGTCGCGTCCGCGTTCGTCCAGCGCCAGGCGCAGCGCGCCAGCGGGCAAGGCGGCTTCGATGCGCTTGGCTTCGGCGGCCATCATCTGGGCGGGCGTCTTGCCGGTGGTGCGCGGTTCGGGCTTGATTTCGCGCAGTTCCAGCGCGCAGTCGGGCGGCAGGCGCTTGGCGTAGTCGTCCCAGGCGGTCTGCACCCAGTCCGGCATGCGCGTGCCCACGGCGGCGACGATCAGTTTCACGCCGCGCCTTACTGATCGGCGTCGTCGTAGGCGCCGTCGCTGACGATCGGCGCAGCCCGGGTGGATTCGGGCAGCAGTTTGACGCGTACCGGCTTGCCGCCCCAGATTTCTTCCAGGTTGTAGTACTGGCGGATGACGGGCTGCATGATGTGGACCACGAGGTCGCCCAGGTCGACGACGACCCATTCGCCGGTGTCTTCGCCTTCGATCGTGATGCCGGTCAGGTCGAGGGCACGGCCGCGATCCGCCACGCTGGAGGCCAGCGCCCGGGTCTGGCGATTCGAGGTGGCGCTTGCAATCACGACGCGATCGAACAGGCTGGTCAGATGCGTGGTGTTGAAGACCTTGATGTCTTGCGCCTTGACGTCTTCGAGGGCGTCGATGACGGCGCGTTGGAGTTTCTGTATATCCATAGCTGCAAATATAACCCGCGCACGGACAGCAGGTGCCGGTTCCGTGGCGCTGCGCGCCCAGGCGGGTGTGGGTTTATCGGTAAAGATGGTGCGCCGCAATATACGCGGCCACGGGACTGGCCAGCAGGCCGTCGGTGGATTCGCCCAGCGCCAGGCGCTGACGGATCTGCGAGGCCGATACCGGCATCGGGGCAAAAGGCAGTTCTTCGAGCTTGCGGCCCAGGCTGTCCAGCCAGGCGGCCAGTTCGGCGGGGGGCGCAAGCGGCGTGCCGGGGCGGGTCGCCACGGCCAGATCCACCAGACGGGAGATTTCCTGCCAGTCGCGCCAGGTGCAGAAATTGGCCAATTGATCGGCGCCCAGCAGCCAGACGTAACGAGCGTCGCCGGGCAGCGCCCGCAGGGTGTCGATGGTATAGGTGGCGCCGCCGCGTTCGAGCTCGATGGGGTTGACCACCAGCCCGTCGTGGCCGGCGATGGCCAGTTCGAGCATGTCGCGACGCTGCGACTCGGTGGCGTGCAGGGCGGCTCGTTGCCACGGATTGGCCGCGGGGATGAGCTGCACCTGGGCCAGGCCGAGCGCGCGCAAGGCGTTTTCGGCCAATGCGATGTGCGCGACGTGGACGGGATCGAAGCTGCCGCCCAGGAGTCCGATACGCTTCACACCCAGTCTCGCGGCGTCAGGTAGGGGGCCAGTTCGGCTTCCGGGGTACCGGCTTCCGGTTGCCAGTCGTAGCGCCACTGTGCCAGGGGCGGCATGGACAGCAGGATCGATTCGGTGCGGCCGCCGGATTGCAGCCCGAACAGGGTGCCCCGGTCGAAGACCAGGTTGAATTCGACATAGCGGCCACGCCGGTAGGCCTGGAAGTCGCGTTCGCGTTCGCCGTAGGGGATATCGCGGCGGCGCTCGACGATCGGCAGGTAGCTGGCCAGGAAGGCGTCGCCGACCGAACGAGTCAGGGCGAAGGACGCATCGAATCCCGGGGCGTTCAGGTCGTCGAAGAAAATGCCGCCAATGCCGCGGGTTTCGTTGCGGTGCTTCAGGAAGAAGTATTCGTCGCACCAGCGCTTGTAGCGAGGGTAGTAGTCGGCGCCGTGGCTGGCCAGGGCGTCGTGGCAGACCGTATGGAAATGGCGGGCGTCTTCTTCGAACGGGTAGTAGGGCGTGAGGTCGATCCCGCCGCCGAACCAGAATACGTCGGCTTCGTCGTGGCCGGGGCGGGCCGCGGCCACGAACATGCGCACGTTCATGTGCGTGGTGGGCACGTACGGATTGCGCGGATGCAGCACCATGGACACGCCCATGGCTTCCCAGCTGCGCCCGGCCAGTTCGGGGCGATGCGCGCTGGCCGACGGCGGCAGCTTGGTGCCCTTGACGTGGCTGAACAGCACGCCCGCGCGTTCGAACAGCGCGCCGCCTTCGAGCAGCCGCGACAGGCCGCCACCGCCTTCGGGCCGCGTCCATTCGTCGGCGCGGAAGGCGCTGCCTTCCGCGGCCTCAAGGGCGGCGACGATGCGGGACTGCAGGCCGGTAAGGTAGTCGCGGACCGTGGCGACGGGCAGTGCGTTCATCGGCGCTTCCGGTTACGCGTTGGACTTGGGCTTTTGCTGCGAGGGCTTCAGCGCGCGCCAGCCGATGTCGCTGCGGTACTGGCGGCCGTCGAAGTGGATGCCGTCGATGGCTTCGTACACGCGGTCTCGCGCCATCTTGACCGAATCGCCCAGCGCGGTGACGCACAGCACGCGGCCGCCGGTGGTCTTGGTGTCTTCGCCGTCCAGTTCGGTGGCGGCATGGAACACCATGCAGTCGTCGGCGTCGGCGGGCAGGCCGCGGATGACGTCGCCCGTGCGCGGGGTGTTGGGGTAGTTGTGCGAGGCCAGCACCACGCCCAGGGCCGTGCGGCGGTCCCAGGTGATGTCGGCGCGATCCAGCGTGCCGTCCACGGCGTGCTCGAGCACGTCGAGCAGGTCGCTCTTGACGCGCATCATGATGGGCTGGGTTTCGGGGTCGCCCATGCGGCAGTTGAATTCCAGCGTCTTGATGTCGCGGTCGGGATCATCGCCGGGGGCGATCATCAGGCCGGCGTACAGGAAGCCCGTGTACGGAATGCCGTCGCGCGTCATGCCCTGCACGGTCGGCAGGATGATTTCGCGCATGATGCGGTGGTGCAGTTCGGGCGTGACGATAGGGGCGGGCGAATAGGCGCCCATGCCGCCGGTATTGGGGCCCTGGTCGCCATCCTGCAGGCGCTTGTGGTCCTGGCTGGTGGCCAGCGCCAGCACGTTGCGGCCGTCGCACATGACGATGAAGCTGGCTTCTTCGCCCACCAGGCATTCTTCGATGACGACTCGCGCGCCGGCGGCGCCCATGGAGCCGTCGCCCAGCATCGCGTCGACGGCGGCATGCGCTTCTTCGAGGGTGGCGGCGACGACGACGCCCTTGCCGGCGGCCAGGCCGTCGGCCTTGATGACGATGGGGGCGCCTTCCTGGTCGATATAGGCGTGGGCCAGGGCCGGGTCGGTGAAGGTCTCGTAGCGCGCGGTGGGGATGTTGTGCCGGACCATGAAGGCCTTGGCGTAGTCCTTGGAGCTTTCCAGTTGCGCGGCGGCCTTGGTCGGGCCGAAGATTTTCAGGCCGCGGGCGCGGAAGACGTCCACGACACCGGCGGCCAGCGGGGCTTCGGGGCCCACGACCGTCAGGGCGATGCCTTCGCGCTGGACGAAATCAGCCAGTTCTTCGGCATTGGTGAACGGGATGTTCTCCATTTGCTCGGCCCGTTGCGTGCCGCCGTTGCCCGGGGCGACGTACACCTTGTGTACGCGCGGGGAGCGGGCCAGTCGCCAGGCCAGGGCATGTTCGCGGCCGCCAGAGCCAATTACCAGGAGTTTCATGTTGCGTGAGTCTTAAGGTTGCCAGTCGAGTGTCGCGGGACACCTGCCCGAGAAATAGGCCACGGACCCGGGCGGGCCCGGGTCCGGTGACAGCGTGGCGCCGGGAAGGCGGGTGCCTTCACAACGCCTGGGTCATGGAATTACTGCGCTTCGTCGAAAATGACGGTGGTATAGACTTCCTGCACGTCGTCCAGGGCTTCCAGGGCGTCGAGCAGTTTCTGCATCTTGATGGCGTCTTCGCCGGCCAGCTCGGTTTCGTTCAACGCCTTCATGACGATGCCGTCGACTTCGGCCTTCAGGCCCGCGGCGTCGAAGGCGCTGCGCACGGCGGCGTAGTCGGGCGGCGCGCAGACGACTTCGATCACGCCTTCTTCGTCGGTCGTGACGTCTTCGGCGCCGGCTTCGAGGGCGGCTTCCATGACTTTGTCTTCAGGGGTGCCGGGCGCGAAAACGAATTGGCCGCAGTGCTTGAACATGAAGGCCACCGAGCCTTCCTGGCCCAGGTTGCCGCCATTCTTGGCGAAGGCGTGGCGCACTTCGGCCACGGTGCGGGTGCGGTTATCGGTCATGCAGTCGACAATGACGGCCGCGCCGCCGATGCCGTAGCCTTCATAGCGCACTTCTTCGTAGGCGTCGCCGTCGGCGCCGCCCGCCCCGCGCTGGATGGCGCGCTGGATGTTGTCCTTGGGCATGTTGGCGTCGGTGGCCTTGTCCCAGGCCATGCGCAAGCGCGGATTGCTGTCCGGGTCGGGGCCGCCGGCGCGCGCCGCCACGGTGATTTCACGAATGATCTTGGTCCAGAGCTTTCCGCGTTTGGCGTCTTGGCGGCCTTTGCGGTGCTGAATATTGGCCCATTTGCTGTGTCCGGCCATGGCTTCCCAGATAAATTGTCTGCAAAAACGGCATTTTACCGTGCCGGCGGCCTGCGCGCCCGGGACCCTGTCGCCTGTGTCCATATTGCCACGCACAAGCGCCACGGCAGGCTCTACACTTGGGCATCTGATACCCCCGGCCCGGAGAGTTGCCCATGCCCGACCCCATCGTCATCGCCAAGAATGCGCAGACCGAGTTGGCGCTGCTGCCTGCCCTGGCCAACCGGCACGGCTGCATCACCGGGGCCACCGGTACCGGCAAGACGGTCACCCTGCAGGTGCTGGCCGAATCCTTTTCCCGCATCGGCACCCCGGTCTTCATGGCCGACGTCAAGGGCGACCTGACGGGTATTTCGCAGCCGGGGACAGCCAGCCCCAAGCTGCAGGAACGCCTGAAAAGCCTGGGCCTTGCCGAGCCGGCCTGGGGCGCCAGCCCGGTCGCGCTGTGGGACGTCTTCGGCGAGCAGGGCGTGCCCGTGCGGGCCACCATCACCGATATGGGGCCGCTGCTGCTGTCGCGCATCCTCGAACTGAACGACACCCAGGAAGGGGTGCTGACCCTGGTTTTCAAGGTGGCTGACGACGAAGGCCAACTGCTGCTGGACCTGAAAGACCTGCGGGCGATGCTGCAGAACGTGGCCGACCGCGCCGCCGACCTCAAGACCCGCTACGGCAATGTGTCTTCGGCCAGCGTGGGCGCGATCCAGCGCGGCCTGCTGGCGCTGGAGTCCCAGGGCGCCGAGAAATTCTTCGGCGAACCCATGCTGGACGTGGCCGACCTGATGCGCACCGATGCCCAGGGGCGCGGGATCGTCAACGTGCTGGCCGCCGACAAACTGATGCAGGCGCCGCGGCTGTATGCGATTTTCCTGCTATGGCTCCTGGCCGACCTGTATGAAAAGCTGCCCGAAGTGGGCGACATGGAACAACCCAAGCTGGTGTTTTTCTTCGACGAGGCGCATCTGTTGTTCAACGATGCGCCGCCGGCGTTGCTGAACAAGATCGAACAGGTGGTGCGGCTGGTGCGTTCCAAGGGGGTGGGCGTCTACTTCGTGACGCAGAATCCGCTGGACATTCCGGATACCGTGCTGGGCCAATTGGGCAATCGGGTACAGCACGCCCTGCGCGCGTTTACCCCGCGTGACCAGAAAGCCGTCAAGACCGCCGCGCAGACGATGCGGCCCAATCCGGGCCTGGACATCGAGGCGGCCATTACCGAGTTGGGCGTGGGCGAGGCCTTGGTGTCGCTGCTGGACGTCAAGGGCCGTCCCATGCCGACCGAGCGCGCCTGGATCGTGCCGCCCGCCAGCCGCATCGGCCCCGCGACCGACGCGGAACGCCAGGCCCTGCGCCAGGCCAGCCCGATGACCACGAAGTACGGCCAGGCCATCGACCGAGCCTCCGCCTACGAGGTGCTGGCCGGCCGCGCCTCGGTGCCGGCCAGGCAGGATTCGGCTGCGCCGGTGCCGACCGCGGGCGGGCCGTCGCCCGCTCCCGCCCCTGAAGAGAAGGGCGGCGGCTTCATGGATGGCCTGAATGACGTCCTGTTCGGTTCGACGGGGCCGCGTGGCGGCAAGCGCGACGGCGTGGTGCAGTCGGTGGCCAAGAGCACGGCGCGTTCCATCGCAAGAGAATTGGCACGCGGCATCCTCGGTTCCTTGCTGGGATCCAAAACCCGTCGCTGAATTCTGTATTCCATCTCTGGAACACGCGAATACCCCCAACTTTTGTAACTGGGGGTATTGCGTTGACGCCATTTATGCCTATGATTCTGGGCGGTATAACCCAGGATTCGAAAGGACAGAGCGGTGGCGAAGAAACACAAGATTGCGGTGCTTCCAGGAGACGGTATTGGCAAGGAGGTCGTGCCGGAAGGCCTGAAGGTGCTCGAAGCCGTCGCCTCGCGCTTCGGCATCGATTTCCAGTGGGACCACTTCGACTGGAGCTGCGATTATTACGCCAAGCACGGCAAGATGATGCCGGACGACTGGCAGCAACAGATCGGTCAGCACGAAGCGATTTTCTTCGGGGCCATCGGTTGGCCCGCTACCGTGCCCGACCACGAGGCGCTGTGGGGGTCGCTGTTCAAGTTTCGCCGCGAATTCGATCAATACATCAATCTGCGTCCGGTGCGCCTGATGCCCGGGGTGCCGTCGCCGCTGGCTGACCGCAAGCCCGGCGAAATCGATTTTTTCATCGTTCGTGAAAATACCGAAGGTGAATATTCCAATAGCGGCGGCATCCTGTTTGGCGGAACCGAGCGCGAAGTGGTCATCCAGGAAAGCGTATTTACCCGTGTGGGTGCAGACCGCGTGCTGAAGTTCGCATTCGAACTGGCGCAAAAACGGGGCAAGCACCTGACGGCGGCCACCAAGTCCAACGGCATTTCCATTTCGATGCCCTGGTGGGACCAGCGGGTGGCCGACATCGCCGGGAACTATCCGGATGTGCGCTGGGACAAATACCATATCGACATCCTGTGCGCGCATTTCGTGCAGCACCCCGATTGGTTCGATGTGGTCGTGGCCTCCAATCTTTTCGGCGACATCCTTTCCGATCTCGGCCCGGCTTGCACGGGTACGATCGGCATCGCGCCGTCGGCCAACCTGAACCCCGAACGCAAGTTCCCGTCCCTTTTTGAACCCGTGCATGGCTCCGCACCCGACATCTACGGCAAAGGCATCGCCAACCCGATCGGCCAGATCTGGAGCGGCGCGCTGATGCTGGACTTCCTGGGCCACCCCGAGGCCTCGGCGGCCGTGGTTCGCGCCATTGAAACCGTGTTGGCCGATGGCCCGCGCACGCGCGACATGAAGGGCACCGCTTCCACCGCTGAAGTCGGCGATGCCATTGCGTCGCTGATCGCGGCGGGCTAGTCGTGCATTTCCAGGGGGCCGAGGACATGGTCGATTCCATTGCTTCTACCTCCACTCAGGTGGGTGGCAGCCGTGCCGACCGTTTCGCTCGCAAGCTGTTCCGCATGATGCGGTCGCGCACGCAGCGCCACAACCAGCACCTGTGGCCCTTCGTCCGCATCTGGCGCAATCCGGCCGGGGTGATCTGCGGTTTCCGTGCCTTTGGCCGGTCGCTGCCGATCACGCCGCTCGAGCAGGGCTACGACCCGGCCGACGACGAGATGCACCTGATCCTGAGCGGCCCCTCGGTCGCCGACATTCCCTATGACCGCCTGAAGATCCGGGCGGCGATGGGGGTGAATGGCTCGATCGCGCTTGCCCGCAAGTTCGATCTGCCATTCAAGTATTACTGCATCATCGACCAGAACTTCGTTCGCGACCGTATCGACCTGGTGCGCGAGATCGTCGCCTGTGATCTCACCTTGTACGTGTTGCCCGAAGTGCTGCGCTACATCATGCAAGGGATTCCGCAGGAGTTCATACGCTGCCGTATCTGCATCATCGAGCTGATCTCCGAACGCGCCTACCAGCGTAGCGCGGCACCCGCCGTGCTCAAGCGCATGGTGGCGGCGTCGCCCGACCTGCAGTTGCTGGACGCCAAGCAGGGGCTGGGCTACAGCTTCAATGCCTCTCTGGGCGTGTTCGATGCCGATACGGTGGCCTATGTGGCGCTGCAGGTAATGATTTCAGGCGGCGCACGCAAGGTGTACCTGCATGGGCTGGACCTGACGCTGCAGCATGGCATGCGTTTCTACGATGAAGGGGCGACGCCGCAGACCAGTCGCCTGGCGCGCAATTTCGCCCGTCTCATCGAGCCGTCGTTCCGGTTTGCCGCCCAGCAATGGCGTGGCCGAGGCGTGTCGGTAATCAATCTGTCACCCGTCAGTGCGATACCGCCGGATGTGATCGAACGGCAAAACTGGCAAGCGTTGTTGAACAACTGAAAACAAAGGGCCTGGCAATTTCTTGCCAGGCCCTTTGCGTTGCAGGATGCCCCGTCGTGATCAGTGGGCGCCTGCCGCCGCCTCGGCCGCGCCACCGCCGCCACCGGCCTTCGCGGAGCGCGGCTTGGCGAACCAGACCAAGCCGATCAGCATCAGGAAAATGACCGCCGACGCATAGAACACATCGACCGCCGACATGGTGAACGCCTGGGCGTTGATCATGCGGTCTACCGTGGTCAGGGCCTGTTCGTGCGACATGCCCACGCCGTTCTGCAGTGCGTTCAAGGTCTGGTCGAACGCCTGTTGGCCGGGCTTGGCGGCTTCGGTCAACTGGGAGTGGTGCAGGGTCGCGCGGTTTTCCCAGAGCGTGGTGGCGATCGAAGTGCCGAACGCGCCTGCGGTCAGCCGCAGGAAGTTCGACAGGCCCGAGGCCGCCGGAATGCGCCACGGTTCGATGCTGGACAGCGTGATCGAGGTCAGCGGCACGAAAAACGCCGCCATGGCTGCGCCCTGGATGATCGTCGGGATCATCAGCGTGCGCACGTCGGTCTGGGTGTTGAAGCCCGACCGCATGAAGCAGACCAGCGCGAAGATCATGAACGCGGCCGTGACGATCTGGCGCGGGTCGCGCGTGGCCAGCATCTTGCCCACCATGGGCGTCAGCAGGATTGCCAGAAGGCCCACCGGGGCCGTCACCAGGCCTGCGTACGTGGCGGTGTAGCCCATGTAGCTTTGCAGCCAGAGCGGCAGCAGCACCACGTTGCCGAAGAACACGCCATAGGCGACTGCCAGGGTGACGGCGCCCACGGTGAAGTTGCGGATCTTGAACAGGCGCAGGTCCACCACCGGGTGCGCGTCGGTCAGTTCCCAGATCAGGAAAAACACGAAGGCCACGAAGGCGATGGCCGCCAGCGCGATGATGGTGGGGCTGGCGAACCAGTCCAGTTCCTTGCCCTTGTCCAGCATGATCTGCAGCGAACCCACCCAGACCACCAACAGTACCAGGCCGAGCTTGTCGATGGGCAGCTTGCGGGTCAGTGATTCGCGGTTGCCGTAGATGCGCCAGCTGATCCAGGCGGCCAGCAGGCCCACCGGAACGTTGATGTAGAAGATCCAGGGCCAGGTGTAGTTGTCGGAAATCCAGCCGCCCAGCAAGGGCCCGGCCACGGGGGCGACCAGGGTGGTCATGGACCAGACCGCCAGCGCCATGCCCGCCTTGGATTTCGGGAAGCTGGCCAGCATCAGCGTTTGCGACAGCGGGATCATCGGGCCGGCCACGGCGCCTTGCAGCACGCGGAAGGCGATCAGCGCTTCGAGCGAAGGCGAAAAGCCGCACAGCCACGACGCCAGCACGAACAGCAGCGTCGAAATCAGGAACAACCGTACCTGGCCGAAGCGCTGGGTCAGCCAGCCGGTCAGCGGCACCGTGATGGCATTGGCCACGGCGAACGAGGTGATGACCCAGGTGCCCTGGCTGGAGCTGACGCCCAGGTCACCGGAAATCGTCGGGATGGAGACGTTGGCGATCGAGGTGTCCAGCACGTTCATGAACACCGCCGTGGACAGCGCGATCGATCCGATGATGCGGGTCGCGCCTTCCAGTGGCGGGTAGGTGCCGGGCGGGAGTACGGTCGGCTCGGCGGGGGCGCCGCCGGCCGCGGGCTGTGCGGGGGTGCTCATGGGAGCGCTTCCTTACTTGGCGCCGCGCGCCGAGCCTTCTTTGGTGGCGGGCGACGGGGCCGCCTGCGGGGTGAATTCGTCGGAGGCAAGGTTGGCCTGGATGATGTTGCTGATCATCGCGTCCACCTCGTCATGCGCCGGTTCGAACGCGCGGGTCGACCAGGCCGGTTCCTTGCGGGCGGCCGCGGTCAGCGGCTCGCCTTCCTGCTTGCCGACGTCGACTTCCACGTCCATGGACAGGCCGACGCGCAGCGGATGGGCCTTCAGATCGTCAGGATTGAGCGCAATGCGCACCGGTACGCGCTGCACCACCTTGATCCAGTTGCCGGTGGCGTTCTGCGCAGGCAGCAGGGCAAAGGCGCTGCCGGTGCCGGCATCCAGGCCGGCGATGGTGCCGTGATACGTGACCGAGCTGCCGTACAGGTCGGCCACCATCTTGACGGGCTGGCCGATGCGCATCTTGCGCAGCTGGCCTTCCTTGAAGTTGGCTTCGACCCAGACCTGGTCCAGCGGCACGACGGTCATGAGCGCGGCGCCCGGGGCCACGCGCTGGCCTACCTGCACACTGCGGCGGGCGATGACGCCGCCGACGGGGGCGGGCAGCACGGTGCGCGATTGCGCCAGCCACGCGTTGCGCAGGCCGGCGACGGCCTGGCGCACGTCGGGGTGGTCCGCCACGGTCGTCCCTTGGGTCAGGGCCTGGTTGGTGGCCAGCTTGGCGCGCGAGGCGGCCAGTGCGGCACGGGCTTGCGCCAGGCCGGACTGGGCGGTTTTCAGGGCGGCTTCGGCATGCAGGATCTCTTCGCCGCTGACGCCGCCGGACTTGGCCAGTTGCTGGCGGCGGCTGACGTCGCTCTGGGCGCGGGTCAGTTCGGCCTGAGCACGCAGGATGTCGGCGTTGCGCAGGTCGACATCGGCCGCCAGTGCGTCGTTCTGCACATAGTAGGTACGGACCTGGCGCACCATCTGCGCCAGCTTGGCCTCAGCCTGCTGCAGCGCGACTTCGGTGTCGGCCGGATCCAGGCGCACCAGCGGTTGGCCGGCGGCGACGGTTTCGGTGTCGTCGGCTTCGATGGCGATGACCGTGCCGGGCACTTGCGGCGTGATCTGCACCAGGTTGCCGTGCACGTAGGCGTCGTCGGTGCTTTCGAAGTGGGCGCCGAACAGGGCCCACCAGATGCCGTAGGCGATCGCGAGGACGATAAAGACCCCCGTGGCGATCAGCAGCAGGCGTTTGCGGGCGGGATTGGTCGTGGGAGTGGTGGCTGCGTTCATGACGTCTGAATCCGGAGCGTTCAATGAGTGGAGTTCGTGGCGGGCGCGGGCTGGGCAGCGGGCGCGGGGGCGTAGCCGCCGCCCAGCGCGTTGGCCAGGTTGGCGTCGAGCTGGTAGGCGCGGATGCGCAGGTCGGTGTCCAGGCGGGCTTGCGTGAGCACGCCGGTCTGCGCGATCAGCACGGTCAGGTAGTTGCCCATGCCGGCCTTGTAGCGGTTGACCGCCAGGTCGTAGGCGGCTTCGATGGCTTCGCGCGCCTGGTGCTGCTGGGCTCTTTCCTGGTCCAGCAGGCGCAGGCCATCCAGCGCGTCGGCCACCTGGTGCACGGCGTCCAGCACCGTCTGGTTGTAGTCAGACACCGCCAGATCCGCGTCGGCGCGACGGCCGGCCAGGTTGGCGTTCAGTTCGCCGCCGTGGAAGATCGGCAGGGTGATGGCCGGGCCGATGCCGGCCGTGCGGCTGGCGGCGCCCAACAGGTTGCCGGTGCCCAGCGCCTGGAAGCCGACGAAGGCTGCCAGGTTGACGTTGGGGTAGAACTCGGCGCGGGCGCTGTCGATCTGGTGGCGCGCGGCTTCGGCGCGCCAGCGGGCGGCGACCACGTCGGGGCGGTGGCCGAGCAGATCCAGCGGTACGCTGGCCGGCACGCCGCCGCCGGGGGCGGTCAGCGCCACGGCGACCAGCGATTGGCCGCGCTGGGGTCCGGCACCCACCAGCGCCGCGACCTGGTTGCGCAATTGCGCCAGGGTGGTTTCGTTCTGGGTCAGCTCGACCCGGCCGGCGGCCAGGGACGATTCCGCCTGTTTGACCTCGACCTGGGTATCCAGGCCCGCCGAGTAGCGGCCGCGGGTCAGGGACAGCACATCCTCGCGCTGGGTCAGCACGCGCTTGATGACGTCACGCTGGGCAAAGGCATTCTGCAGGTTCAGGTAGGCGCGCACGGTGGCGCTGGCCAGCATGTTGCGGGCGGCCTGGGCATCGGCTTCGGCGGCGGCTTGTTGCGACACGGCGGCCTGCAGGCGCGATCGGTTCTTGCCCCAGAAGTCGAGCTCATAGCTGAAGTCCAGCGCCAGCCGGTTGTCGCTGACGACGGATCCGCCCAGCGGCGCCGGATAGATATAGTCGCTGGACAGGTGTTCGCGGGTCAGGGAGTAGTCGGCGTCGACCCGGGGCAGCAGGGGCGCTCGGGCCGTGCTGACTGCGGCATTGGCCTTGGCCAGGCGCGCCTGCGCAGCCGTCATGGACGGGCTGTTGGCCAGCGCTTCGTCCATCAGCGTGTTGAGCTGGCTGTCGCCGTAGCGTTGCCACCACTGTGTTTCGGGCCAGGCGGTGGCCTGGGCGGTCAATCCCAGCTTGGCTTCGTCCAGGGCCGCGACGGGCGTGGGCCCGGGTTCCATCAGGGCGCAACCGCTCAGGGCGAGCACTAATGCGGTAGAAAGAAGGCGTTTCATCCTGACAATCTGCTGAAAGTAATTGATTAATCTGTATTTGCCTAGGCAAATATTATGTCAAATAAAGCCCCTGTGGCCAGGGGCGGCAGGCGCTCGCGGGAGCGCCGTCAGCGCTCGGGCGCGACGCCGGAGGCGGAGCCGTTGGCGATCATGCGGCGCATGAAGTGCATCAACTGCGCCACCTCGTCGGTGGAAAATCCCCGCAGGTGGTGGTTCAGTACACGGGCGATGTTGGGCGGAATGTTGCGCGCCTTTTCTTCGCCGAGTTCGGTCAGTTCAATCTTAACGACGCGCCGGTCTTGCTGGCTGCGGGCCCGCCGCAGCAGGCCTTTGGCCTCGAGGCGGTCGAGCGCGCGGGTCATGGCGCCGGTATCCATGCCGTTCAGGCGGGCCAGTTCGGCCGGCGTGTCGGCCCGACCCAGGTACAGCATGGCGATGGGGCGCCATTGCATGGCCGTCAGGTCGAGCGGCGCCATTTCCTGATCCAGCATGCGGTTCAGGGAGTTCGCGACCAGCTTGATCAGGTAGCCGGCATTATCCTCTGTCATGCAGCGGGTGTCCCCGCGGTAATGAATCGGATTTTCGGAAGAATCAGGGCGTGACGAGGCATTCATGTCGCGAATTTTACTGCCTAGTCAGTAATTGTCAAGGCTGCTGTTTGGGGACGCCTTCGG
The DNA here is from genome assembly GCF_059760725.1 of Achromobacter sp. 1014246743. Lineage (NCBI taxonomy): Bacteria > Pseudomonadati > Pseudomonadota > Betaproteobacteria > Burkholderiales > Alcaligenaceae > Achromobacter > Achromobacter sp. 1014246743. The sequence continues at coordinate 3,049 of NZ_JCBANA010000105.1, read as the reverse complement.
GCGCATTTTCGAGGGCGGCAGGCGCCTTGCGCAGCCCCGACCAGACGATGGCGGCCACGATCAACGCGGCACCGGCCATCATGCGCACGGTGGGTTGCTGACTGAACAGCACCCAGGCGAACGCGATGGCATAGACCGGTTCCAGCGCGATCACCAGGCCGGCGCTGCGCGCATTCAGGCGGGTCAGGCTGGAGACGAACAGGAAATGCGACAGGCCGGTGCAGAACACTCCCAGCAGTGCCAGCCAGAACCAGTCCAGGGCGGGCAGCGCGGGCAATTGGCCGGCCGCGAACGGCAACATGACCAGGGCCACGATCAGGTTCTGCCAGCAGGCCACCTGCATCGGGTCCATGCCGGATGCCGAACGCCGGTTGCTCAGGGCGAGCAGCGCGAAGGTCAGGCCGGACAACAGGCCCCAGGCCAGGCCGATGGTGCCCTGGTCGGCCAGGTCGAACGACGGCGTGACCAGCACCAGGCCGGCCGTGACCAGGCCCAGCAACAGCCATTCGGCGAGCCGCACGCGTTCGCGGAAGATCAGGCCTTCGAACAGCGTGATGAAGGCGGGGAAGCTGGCAAATCCCAGCGTGGCGATGGCGATGCCGCCCACTTTCACCGAAATGAAGAAGGTGACCCAGTGCGCCGCCAGCAGGGCGCCGGCCACCACCAGCACGAACAACTGGGCCGGGGTCAGGGCGCCGAGCAGTGGGCGGCGGCGCATGCGCGCGAACAGGCTCAGCGAGATCACGGCGAAGACGGCGCGTCCCAGGGTGATGACCGCGGCGCTGGCCTGGATCAGTTCGCCGAAAACGCCGGTCAGGCCGAACAGGATGGCGGCGATATGGATATAGGTCAGGGCGCGGTGTCGGGTCATTCGAGGCGGAAGGCGAAGGCGGAAGGCGGCTAAAAAAGCGCGGCCGGGCGTGCATTTGGTCATGCACTGAATCTAAAATCATCGCATGAATCGCATTGCCAGGCTTTTGCCGGTCTCTCGTCCCTCCAGCCGCGCGGCCGGCTTTTTCATGGCCGCCCTGGGCGCCGTCCTGTTTTCGGGCAAGGCCATCGTCGTCAAGTTCACCTACCGCTACGGTATCGACGCGGTCACCCTCATCGCATTCCGCATGTTGTTCGCCATGCCATTCTTCGCGGCGGTGGCGTGGCATCAGTCGCGCCTGGCGGCCCGCGGCCAGATCGTGGTGATGACCTGGACGGAACGCCTGCAGGTCTGCCTGCTGGGGCTGCTGGGGTATTACCTGTCCAGCTTCCTGGATTTCCTGGGTCTGCGCTATATCACCGCCAGCCTCGAGCGCCTCATCCTGTTCCTGTCGCCGTCGTTGGTCGTGCTGCTGTCCGCGTTCTGGTTCAAGCGCCCGGTCGAGCGCCGGCAGTGGCTGGCCATGGGGTTGTCCTACGCGGGCGTGGTGCTGGTGTTCGCGCATGATCTCAGCTTCGGCGGATCTGCCGCGGTGCTGACAGGGTCTTTGTTCGTTTTCGGCTCGGCGCTCAGCTATTCTGTGTACCTGATCTGCTCGGGCGAACTGATCAAGCGCGTCGGGCCGACGCGACTGGTGGCGTATGCCATGCTGGTGTCCTGCGTGGCCTGCATCGTGCAGTTCTTCGTGGTGCATCCCGCATCCGTGCTGGTCCAGCCCCTGGGCGTCTACGGTTATTCGATCATCCACGCCACCCTGAATACGGTGGCGCCCGTGTTCATGCTGATGTGGGCAGTGGCGCTGATCGGCGCCCCGACCGCGTCGCTGCTGGGCATGATCGGGCCGGTGTCGGTGCTGTTCCTGGCGTCGTGGTTCCTGGATGAGCCCGTTACCGCCTGGCAGTTGGCGGGCACCGCGCTGGCCCTGGCCGGCGTGTTCGTATTGATGGGGGGCGGGGCTGCCAAGCCACCGTCCGCCGCGCGGGGCGGTTCGGCCCCCGCGCGCTGAAGTCTGGTTTTCTCGGTTGATTCGCAACATTTCAATGAAAGGAGGCCAGCATGGCCAGCAATCTCGTCAAGGCAATCCGTATCGAGCAGCACGGCGGTCCCGAAGTCCTGAAACTGGTGGAAGTCGAAGTACCGCCGCCCGCCGCCAATGAAGTCACCATCGACCAGCATGCCGCCGGCCTGAATTTCATCGATATCTATTTCCGGACGGGCTTGTATCCCCACCCGCTGCCGCACGGCCTGGGCTTCGAGGGCGCGGGCGTGGTCACCGCCGTGGGCGCCGACGTCAAGCACCTGAAAAAGGGCGACCGCGTGGCCTATGGCCAAAGCCCGATCGGCGCTTACGCCAAGGCTCGCAACGTGCCCGCCAACCAGGTCGTCAAGGTGCCCAAGGGCATCGGCTTTGACGAGGCCGCCGCGCTGATGCTCAAGGGCCTGACCGTGCAGTACCTGTTCCGCCAGACCTACCGCCTGCAAGGCGGTGAGACCATCCTGTTCCACGCGGCCGCCGGGGGCGTGGGCCTGATCGCCTGCCAATGGGCGCGTGCCCTGGGCGTGAAGCTGATCGGCACCGTGTCCAGCCCCGAAAAGGCTGAACTGGCCCGCGCCAATGGCGCCTGGGAAACCATCGATTACTCGCGCGAAAACGTGGTCGAGCGCGTGCTCGAACTGACCGGCGGCAAGAAGGTGCCGGTGGTGTACGACGGCGTGGGCAAGGACACCTGGGAAACCTCGCTGGACTGCATCGAGCCGCGCGGCCTGATGGTCAGCTTCGGCAACGCATCCGGTCCGGTGGCGGGCGTGAACCTGGCGGTGCTGAACCAGAAGGGCAGCCTGTACGTCACGCGTCCGTCGCTGGGCGTGCACGTCAACACGCTGGAAAAGCTGCAGGCGGCCTCTGAAGAACTGTTCGACCTGGTCCTGAAAAAGAAGATCAAGGTCCGTATTGATCAGCGCTACAGCCTGGAACAGGCCGGTGAAGCCCAGACCGCGCTGGCCTCGCGCAAGACCACCGGCGCCACGGTGCTGATGCTGGACTGAGTTTCCGGCTTGTCCGGCAGGGCCCCGACGGCGGAACGCGTTGCGCGTTCCGCCGTTTGCTTGGACGTGCGC
>NZ_JCBANA010000104.1:0-17565 GCF_059760725.1 Achromobacter sp. 1014246743 | reverse complement strand
GTCAGGTTCCGGGGGCTTTGTCTTGCTTGCCCAGGCGCTTACGCGGCCAGCAGCTGGCGCAGCACGAAGGGCAGGATGCCACCGTGCTGGTAGTAGTCGACTTCGATCGGGGTGTCGATGCGCAGCAGCACCGTCACATCCTGCTTCGAGCCATCCTTGCGGGTGATGGTCAGCGTGACGTCCTGCATCGGCTTGATGCCGTTTTCCAGGCCCGAGATGTCGTAGGTTTCTTCGCCGGTGATGCCCAGCGACTGCACGCTGTCGCCGCCCTTGAACTGCAGGGGCAGCACGCCCATGCCGACCAGGTTGCTGCGGTGGATGCGTTCGAAGCTGCGGGTGATGACGGCCTTCACGCCCAGCAGCTGGGTGCCCTTGGCGGCCCAGTCGCGCGACGAGCCGGTGCCGTATTCTTCGCCGCCGAACACCACGGTGGGCGTGCCGGCCGCCACGTACTTCATGGCCGCGTCGTAAATGGACATCTGTTCGCCGCTGGGCTGGAACAGCGTGTCGCCGCCTTCGAAGCGGCTGCCATCGGCCAGCGGGGGAATCATGAGGTTCTTGATGCGCACGTTGGCGAAGGTGCCGCGCATCATGATTTCATGGTTGCCGCGGCGCGAACCGTAGCTGTTGAAATCGGCCTTCATGACGCCGTGTTCCTTGAGCCACTTGCCCGCGGGCGAGGTTTCCTTGATGGAGCCGGCCGGCGAGATGTGGTCGGTGGTGACCGAGTCGCCGAACACGCCCAGCGCGCGGGCGTTCTTGACGGCGGGCATCGCGCCCGGCGTCATGCCGAAGCCATCGAAGAAGGGCGGTTCGGCGATGTACGTGGAATCGGGCCAGTTGTAGGTGTCGCCGTTGACGCCCTTGATGTTTTCCCAGAGCTTGCCCGGGTTGCTCTTGACCTGGCCGTAGTTGGCCTCGAACGCCTTGGGGTCCAGGGCGTACTTGAGCAGCGATTCGACTTCTTCGGTGGTGGGCCAGATGTCGCCCAGCCAGATGTCGCCCTTCTTGCCACGGCCCACGGGCTCGGTCATCAGGTCGCGCGTGACCGTGCCGGCCAGGGCGTAGGCCACGACCAGCGGGGGCGAGGCCAGGAAGTTGGCCTTGATGTTCGGGTGGATGCGCGCTTCGAAGTTGCGGTTGCCGGACAGCACGGCCGAGCAGACCAGGTCGTTGCTGGTGATGACGTCGTTCAGGTCGGGCGTCAGGTCGCCGGCGTTGCCGATGCAGGTGGTGCAGCCGTAGGCGGCGACGTCGAAGCCCAGCTTTTCCAGGTAGGGCAACAGGCCCGTCTTGGTCAGGTATTCGGTGACCACGCGCGAGCCGGGGGCCAGCGAGGTCTTGATGTGCTTGGGCACCTTCAGGCCGGCTTCGACGGCCTTCTTGGCCAGCAGGCCCGCGGCCAGCAGCACGCTGGGGTTGGACGTGTTGGTGCACGAGGTGATGGCGGCGATGAGGATGTCGCCGTTCTTGACCTTGGTGCCGGTGCTGGTGGTGAAGGTCTGCTGCAGCTTCTCGGCGGGCTGGTTGAAGCCGTTTTCGGCCACCGGCTTGGAGAACAGGTCGATGAAGGTGTTCTTGACGTTGCCGATTTCGATGCGGTCTTGCGGGCGCTTGGGGCCGGCCAGCGACGGGGCGACGGTGGACAGGTCCAGCGTCAGCAGCTTGGTGAAGTTGATGTCCTTGGCGGCGGGCACGCCGAACATGTTCTGCGCCTTGAAGTAGGCTTCGAACGCGGCGATCTCGTCTTCGGTGCGGCCGGTGCCGCGGAAGTAGTCGATGGTGCGGCCGTCGACCGGGAAAAAGCCCATGGTGGCGCCGTACTCGGGCGCCATGTTGCCGATGGTGGCGCGTTCGGCCACTGACAGGCTGGCCGTGCCTTCGCCACAGAATTCCACGAACTTGCCGACCACTTTTTCACGGCGCAGCATTTCGGTAATGGTCAGGACCAGGTCGGTGGCGGTGACACCGCCGCGCAGCTTGCCCTTGAGTTCCACGCCGACCACGTCGGGGGTCAGGAAGTACACCGGCTGGCCCAGCATGCCGGCTTCGGCCTCGATGCCGCCCACGCCCCAGCCGACCACGCCGATGCCGTTGATCATGGTGGTGTGGCTGTCGGTGCCCACCAGGGAGTCAGGGTAGTAGACGTTGTTCTTCTTGTCCTGGTGCACGCCGCGCGCCAGGTATTCCAGGTTGACCTGGTGGACGATGCCGAAGCCCGGGGGCACCACGCCGAAGGTGTCAAAGGCCTGCATGCCCCACTTCATGAACTGGTAGCGCTCTTGGTTGCGCTTGAATTCCAGCTTCATGTTCAGGTCCAGCGCGTCCTTCGTGCCGAAGTAGTCGATCATGACCGAGTGGTCGACCACCAGGTCGACCGGCACCAGGGGTTCGATGCTCTTGGGGCTCTTGCCCATCTTGTCGGCCACCGAACGCATGGCGGCGATGTCGGCCAGCAGGGGCACGCCGGTGAAGTCCTGCAGCACCACCCGGGCGACCACGAAGGGAATTTCGTCTTCGCGCTTGGCGTTGGCTTGCCAGGCGGCCAGCTGGCGCACGTGTTCTTCAGTGACCTTCTTGCCGTCGCAGTTGCGCAGCACCGATTCCAGCACGATGCGAATGGAGACCGGCAAACGCTGCACATCGATGCCCAGGGACTTGCCCAGCGCCGGCAGCGAGTAGAACTGACAGGACTTGTTGCCGATCTTGAAATTCTTGAGTGTGTCTAGGGTGTTGTGCGGCATGATGGACTCCGTGGTTTCGCCCGCGTAAAGCCGGCATTTTCAGGCGTTTCGACGCGTTTGTCATTGTAGGCGACAGCGGCGCGGTCTGGCTGGTGTCTTATATCTTATATAAGACTTGAAGGGCACGTCAAAGTTCCTCGGCACCGTCAGGGCCTGGCTGCGCCCGGCAATCCGGGCCCCGCCTGGGGCGCCCCGGTATCTGGCGCCCGTCGAGGGCTGCATGCCCAAAGCGCTACTTTGGAGCAGGCGCGCCATCCCTGCAAGTCCCCTTTTTTTAACAAAGAAGTCCTACAGGCGCATGGCGGCCGGTCAGGCCAGGAAATCGCGCAACAGCGGCTCCAGTTCTGTTTTCAGGAAGTCCACCAGGGCGCGCTGGGCCGTGGACGGGTAGGGGGTGGGCGAGGTCAGGATATAGAGCTTGTCGCCCGGCCCCTCGGCCTGGTAGGCCTGTAGCACCGGGGCCAGCCGCGCGGTCCGCAGGTCGGGCTGCACGATGTAGGCCGGCAGCAGCGCCACCCCGGCGCCGTCGCGGGCGGCCTGGGCCAGGAAGGGGAAGTATTCGGATTGCAGGCGGGGCGCCAGCTTGGTCTCGTATACCTGGCCCTTGCGGTGCAGCCGCAGCGTCACCTGGGGCTTGGGACCGGGCGGGGCCAGGAAGTCCAGCCGGCCCAGGTCGCGCGGGTGGGCGGGGGCGCCCATCCGCGCCAGGTAGTCGGGTGCGGCGCACAGGTGCCACTTGATGCGGCCCAGTTCGCGCGCCACGTAGTCTTGGGGCGGGGTCGAGATGACCCGCAGCGCCACATCGATCTCGGACGAAATGAGGTCGCTCACCCGGTTCGAAAACAGCACCCGCAGGCTGAGACTGGGATGGTTCAGCGCAAAGCGCACCAGCAGCGGGCGCAAGGCTTCCAGTTCGCCCAGGCCGGTAGGCAGGCTCAGGCGTACGTGGCCGGTGGGTTCGGTGCCCAGCTTCTGCAGGGCGTGGCGGGCCGATTCAACCTCGCGCGCCATGCGGGCGCCGTGTTCGTACAGCACCGTGCCTTCGTGGGTCAGTTCCAGTCGGCGGGTGGTGCGCCGGATCAACTGGGCGCCAAAGGCGCGTTCCAGCTTCTGCAGGTTGCGGCTTACGTGCGAACGCGTCACGCCCTGGCGCAGCGCGGCTTCGCTCAGCGTGCCGGCTTCCACGATGGTCACGAACAGCTGGATCAGGTTCAGGTCCAGGGCGGGCAGGGCGGCCATGGCTTGCCTCATTGTTGCCTGTCAGGAAACATAGTTTAGTCAAATCAGGGCATTGTCGCGGAACAAGGCCATTGATACTCTGAAATCAAACACAAGGAGACACCCCATGCGACAAACCATGTTCCGCGCCGATCTGTTCCAGGGCCAGCGCATCCTCGTCACCGGCGGCGGCACCGGGCTGGGCTACGCCATGGCCCGGCAGTTGGCGGCGCTGGGCGCCACGGTGCACATCTGCGGACGCCGCCTGGCGGTGCTGGAGCAGGCCGCCGAGGCGCTGCGGCGCGATTTTGGCGGCCAGGCCCATGCCCATGCGGTGGACATCCGCGACGCCAGCGCGGTGGACGCCATGGTGGCTGGCATCTGGGCCGATCACGGCGGACTGGACGCGCTGGTCAACAACGCCGCGGGCAATTTCATCAGCCCCACCGAAAAACTGTCCGAGCGCGGCTTCAACGCCATCGCCGACACGGTGTTTCGCGGCACGTTCTACATGACGCAGGCCGTGGGCAAGCGCTGGATCGCCACGGGGGCATCCGGGGCGGTGGTGTCCATCGTGGTCACCTGGGTCTGGACCGGTTCGCCCTTCGTGGTGCCCTCGGCCATGTCCAAGGCCGGCATCGACGCCATGACCAAGTCGCTGGCGGTGGAATGGGGCCGTCGCGGCATCCGCCTGAACGCCATCGCGCCCGGGGTCATTCCCACCGAGGGTGCGTCGGCCCGGCTGCGGCCCAACGATACGGGCACCGACGCCCTGGTCAGGCAGAATCCCATGCAGCGCCTCGGCCAGGACCAGGACATCGGCGAACTTGCCGCTTTCCTGCTGGCGCCGGGCAACGACTGGATCAACGGCCAGACCATCGCGCTGGACGGCGGCGACTACCTGGCCAACGGCGCCTACTTCAAGCAGTACTTCGAATGGACCGACGACGACTGGGCCGCGGCCCGCGCCGCCATCGAGGCGCGCAATGCCGAAGACAAGGCGCAGCGTTCGGCGGGCCGGGCATGAGGGCGTCGGAGCATCGCGCCACGGCGCCCGCAGCGTCCGCTGGCGCCGGACAGATCATCGTCGGCGATGCCGTGCTGGACCGCGCCACGCTGGCCGAGCGCGGCGAGCAGGTCGCGGCCGGGCTGGCGGCGATGGGGGTGGGTGAAGGCGACGTGGTGGCGGTGCTGCTGCGCAACGGCATGCCCTACCTGGAAATCATCCAGGCCTGCAAGCGCCTGGGCTGCTACTACTGCCCCATCAACTGGCACTACACGCCTTCCGAGGTGGCCTTTCTGGTGACCGACAGCGGCGCCCGGCTGCTCATCGCCGAAGCCGATCTGTGGCCGGCGGTGCAGGCCGCGCTGCCCGCCGACCTGCCCGCCTTGCGGGTGGGCGCTGCGGGCGCCGCCGACGACTACGCCGCCTGGCGCGACGCGCATGCCCCCTACGACGGCCCCGTGGTGGCCCCGCGTGGCCACATGGCCTATACGTCGGGCACCACCGGCCGCCCCAAGGGCGTGGTGCGTGAACCGTTTCCGCTGGATCAGCTGCCGCAGCGCCTGGCGGCCGTCGAGGCCGTCGTCGAACAGGCCTATGGCTTGCGGGCCGGCTGCCGGGCACTGCTGCCGGCGCCTATCTACCACAGCGCGCCCAGCGTCTTTGCCCAGGTGGCGCTGCGGGTCTGCGATACGCTGGTCGTCACCCCGCGCTTCGATCCTGTCGAGGTGCTGCGCCTGATCGAACGGCACCGCATCGACACGATCTACCTGGTGCCCATCATGTATGTGCGCCTGTTGAAACTGGACCCTGCGGTGCGCGCGTCGTTCGACCTGTCGTCGCTGCGTTTCGTGGCCTCCACCGGGGCGCCGTGCGCACCGGCGCTCAAGCGCGCCATGATCGACTGGCTGGGGCCCGTCATCCACGAAACCTACGCGTCCAGCGAGGCCGGCATGGTGACGGCCATCGGCTCGCAAGAGGCGCTGGTGCGGCCCGGCAGCGCCGGTCGGCCCATCGGCGGCGCGCAGGTGCGCATCGTCGGCGAGGACGGCGCCGCGTGCGCACCGGGGCGGGTCGGTCGCATTTTCGTGCGCCAGCCGGCCTATGCCGACTTCACCTATCGCAACCACCCCGACGCCCGCCGCCGCATCGAGCACGACGGCCTGATCGGCCTGGGCGATCTGGGCTACGTGGATGAAGACGGCTACCTGTTCGTGTGCGACCGCGAATCCGATCTGGTCATTTCGGGCGGCGTGAACATCTACCCGGCGGAAATCGAGCACCACCTGATGCAGTACCCGGGGGTGGCCGATTGCGCGGTGTTCGGCGTGCCCGACGACGAGTTCGGCGAGCGCCTGCTGGCGCTGGTGCAGCCGGCGGCGGACGCGCACGTGCAGCCCGAAGAGGCGCTGCTGTGGCTGGCGGGGCGCATTGCGCGTTTCAAGGTGCCGCGCGAACTGCGCCTGCAGGCCGCATTGCCGCGCGACGACAACGGCAAGATCGCCAAACGGCGCCTGCGCGACACCTTCTGGGCCGGCCAGGAAAGGAAGGTGTAGCGCGCATCTTCGCTCGATACAAGAACACAACGCCGCGTCCGTGACCGCCAGGCCTGGCGCGGTTGCCCATGCAGCACCGCCAGCGCAAGCCCATATTGCGCATCACACAATGACACTGGGGAGACAACCATGTCGAGGATGATTCACACGTTCGGCCGCCTCTCGGCCGCCCTGTTGCTGATTGCCGCCGGGGCGTTGCCGGCGTGGGCGGCGTTTCCCGACCACCCGGTCAAGCTGGTGGTGCCGTATACGCCGGGCGGGTCGGCCGACCAGCTGGCGCGGGTGCTGGCCGAGCGGCTGTCGCAGGAACTGGCGCAGCCCGTGGTGGTGGAAAACAAGCCGGGCGCCAACACCATGATCGCCGCCACCCAGGTGGCGCGGGCCCAGCCCGACGGCTACACGGTGTTCCTGGCCAGCAACGCCAGCATGGTGCTCAACCCCATGCTTTACCAAAAAATCTCGTACGACGCCGCGCGCGATTTCCGCGTGCTGTCGGTGGTGGCGGAATTGCCGCTGGTGGTGGTGGCCAACAACGACGTGCCGGCCGCCACGCTGGCGCAATTCGTCGACTATGCCCGCGCCCGGCCGGGCAAGCTGAACTACGCCTCGGTGGGCATCGGCAATCCCTTGCAACTGGCTACCGAGCTGTTGAAGTCGCGCACCGGCATCGACGTGGCGCACATCCCTTACAACGGCAGCGCGCCCGCGCTCAGTTCGCTGATGAGCAACGACACACAGCTGATGGTGGACGTCATCAGCACGTCGTTGCCGCTGGTGCGCGACAAGAAGCTCAAGGCGCTGGCGGTGACCACCCGTGAACGCCTGCCCGTGCTGCCGGACGTGCCCACCGTGGCGGAAAGCGGCTTTCCGGGGTTTCGCGCGGCCACCTGGTTTGGCCTGGCCGTGCCCAAGGCAACGCCGTCGGCCGAATCCCGCCGCCTGCAGGAGGCCGTGGCGGCGGTGATGCGGCAGCCGGACTTTCGCGATCGGTTCCAGGTGCAGGGACTGGTGATCCAGGCGCCGCGCAACCAGGCCGAGGTCGACGCCTATGTGGCCGAAGACCGCGAGCGCTGGGGGGCGGTGATCCAGGCCAACCAGATCAAGCTGGATTGAGGCGCGTCCTGGCCTGGGCGATCCCCGGCTGGGCGCCTCCAGGTCTTGGGCCCGCCTGGCCATGCGGCGCGCGCTCAGGCCACCAGCGCCGGCAGTTCCGCCACCGCGAACTCCAGGAAGCGCCGCAGCGCCAACGGCGCGCCGCGGCGGGCGGGCATGACCGCGTAGATGCGTGCCGGCGCCGTGTGCCAGGCGGGCAGGATCTGCACCAGGTCGCCCCTGGCCAGCGCGCCGGCGCACAGGTAATGCGGCAGCAGCGCCACACCCAGCCCGGCGCGCGCCATTTCGCGCAGCGCCGCCAGGTTGCTGCTCAGGCACCGCGGCCGGAATTCCACGGATTCGGCTTCGCCTGCCGGGCCGACGAAATGCCAGCTTTGCGGACTGTCCTGCGTAGCATGGGCCAACAGGGGCAGCGTGTTCAGGTCGCGCGGGTAGCGCGGCGCGGCCAGGGCCATGCCGGGGGCGCACACAAGAATCAAGGGCACTGGCGCCAGCTCGCGTGCGACCAGCCGGGAATCGGTGAGCGAGGCCCCCTGGGCGCGGAAGGCCAGGTCGTAGCCTTCGCCCACCAGGTCGATGATCTGGTCGCGGGTGTCCAGCAGGACGCGCACGCCGGGATGCTTCAGGCAGAAGCGGGCCACCAGGTCGCCCACCAGGGTCACGGCCAGCGCCGACGGCGCCGTCATGCGCAGCAGGCCACTGGGCGTGTCACCCATCGACGCGGCCAGGTCGAAGGCGCTGCGGGCTTCGCGCGCCATGGCCAGGGCGTGCACGTAGATCTGCTCGCCCATCGGGGTGAGCGACACCCGGCGGGTGTTGCGCTGGAGCAGGCGCATGCCCAGCCGCGCCTCCAGTTCGGCCACGCGCCGGCTCAGCTTGGAGCGCTGCATGTTCAGCACGCGGGCGGCGGCGGAAAAGCCGCCTTTCTCCACCACCTCGCTGAAAAGCAGAAGATCGTCGAGGTGATGGATGTACGTGTTCATGGGGTTTACGCGAAGAATTGTCCTGCTTAACAGGACAATTATTCCTGAAATCCGACTCTACTGTGCGCCCGGCAGAACCCATAAGCTCTGCGTCAGGTAATAACCAGGCAGCACATCCTTGACCATCCGCCTCAGCCCCCCCGTGGCCCGCCCCTTTGAACCGGCGGGCGACGCCTGTTCCCTCCGTCAATTCCGCCATACCGATTTCCCGCAGGGCATGTCGCCCCTGGTGCTGGTGGACCATTTCGTCATGACCGGCCCTACCTTTGCGCCGCACCCGCATGCGGGCATGTCGGCGGTGACCTTGCTGCTGGAAGACACGCGCGGCGCCATGCGCAGCCGCGACAGCGTGCACCACGACCACGAGATCCGCGCGGGCGACCTGCACTGGACGCTGGCCGGCCGCGGCATCGTGCACACCCAGCAACCGGTGGGCGAAGCCCGATTGAATGGCTTGCAGATGTTCGTCAACCTGCCGGAGCGGCTGAAATCGCTGGCGCCGGACACCTCGCTGCTGCGCGCCTGGGAGATGCCGGTCATCCAGACCGATGCCGGCCGCGTGCGGGTGGCGGCGGGCCGCTATGGCGGCTGGGAGGCGCCGCTGCATACCCCGGAACCGTTGCTGGTGCTGGACGGCTGGCTGCGGCCGGGCGCGTCGCGCCTGGTGCCGTTGCCGGCCGGGTGGAACGCCTGGCTGTACACGGTGCAGGGCGAATTGGGCGTGCGTGCGCGCCACCAGACCACGCCGGCAGCGGTCGGGGCGCCGACGGCGGCCGGCTGGGTAGGGCCCACGGCGGGTCGAGCACCTGGCGCAGGGCCTGCGAAAGGCGCTGCCGGGACGTCCCCCGCTGCGGCGGGCAAACGGCCTGCGGCCAGCGTCAAAAGCGTGGTGGATCCCGATTTCGCCATCTTGGCCGAGGGGGCTGCCTTGGCCGCCTCGGCGGACAGCGACGGGCTGCTGCTGTTGATCGCGGGCAGTGCGCCCGCGCATTTCGTGCTGGTGGCGGGGCCTGCCATCGACGAACCCGTGATCCAGCGCGGCCCGTTCGTGATGGCGAGCTCACGTGCCTTGTCGCAAGCCATGGCGGCGTACGAAGCGGGGGAGTTCGGCACGTTGCGGCAAGAGGCGGGCGTGCAGGGGTGAGGCCGGGCAGGCGCTGACCCCGGGCTGAACGTCGGGCGGCCCCGTCGGCGCCTAATGCGCCCCAGGCGTTGTACCGCTGCAACAAGTGGTAATTTCTATATAAGGGACGCAATGAGAATGATTCCGTTTTATCTAGAATCTATCTCGCACGATCTCAATCCCCTTTGGTGAACAGGCTCGCCAGGGCCGGCCCGTCCGGCCCCGCGGCAGTTCGAGTGGCCAGCCGTTGACCCGCGTGACCCTCCATCGGGATGTTTGCGATTCCCAGCTTCTTGCGAAGCGCCCGCCTCTTGATATCCCGATATGAAACTACGAACTCTTGCGTGCGTGGTCGCGGCCTTGCCGTATTCCATTGCCCATGCCCAATCCACCGCGCCCGCCGCCGCCAACAGCCCCGTCGTGTCGATGGAAGCGATCAAGGTCGAGGCCAGCGCCGACGCCTCGGCCGGCGGCCTGGCCCAGCCCTATGCGGGCGGGCAGGTGGCGCGTGGCGGCCGCATCGGCGTGCTGGGCACGCAGGACATCATGAGCACCCCGTTCAGCGTCACCAGCTATACCAACGAGCTGATCCAGGACAGGCAGGCGCGCAGCGTCGGCGACGTGCTGCAGAATGATCCGGGCGTGCGCGTGGCGCGCGGCTTCGGCAATTTCCAGGAATCGTATTTCATCCGCGGCTTCATCCTGAGCTCGGATGACGTGGCCTACAACGGGCTGTACAGCCTGCTGCCGCGCCAGTACATCGCCACTGAACTGTTCGAACGCGTGGAAGTGCTGCGCGGCGCGACCGCCTTTTTGACCGGCGCGGCACCCAACGGCGGCGGCATCGGCGGCGTGATCAACCTGGTGCCCAAGCGTGCGCCGAACGATCCGCTGACCCGCATCACCACCGGCGTGTCCAGCGGCGGCCAGTTCCAGGTGTCCACCGACATCGCGCGCCGCTTCGGCCCGGACGACAGCACCGGCATCCGCATCAACGCGGCGCAGCGCAGCGGGGACACGGCCATCGACGACGAACATTCCCGCACCAGCCTGGTGTCGCTGGGCCTGGATTGGCGCTCGGCCGATACGCGCCTGTCGGCCGACATCGGCTTCCAGGAAAACAAGCTCAAGCGCGCCCGGCCGAACGTCAGCGTCGTGGGCCTGAAGGACCACGTGCCCGCCGCGCCCGATGCCAGTTCCAACTATGCGCAGCCCTGGTCCTATTCCAACGAGCGCGACTGGTTCGGCACGGTGCGCGCCGAGCACGATTTCAGCGACAAGCTGACCGGCTGGGCGGCGTTCGGCATGCGCCGCAGCGACGAGGCGAATTCGCTGGGCAACGTCACGTTGACCAACGCGTCCACGGGGGCGGGCAATTTCTACCGCTTTGACAACACCCGCGAGGACAGCGTCAATACGGGTGAAGTGGGGCTGCGCGCCAAGGTGCGCACCGGCCCGGTCGGGCATGAATTCGTGGTGTCGGCGTCTTTCTTCGACCTGAAGAAAAAGAACGCCTACATCATGGACTACGCCAATACGTTCCCGACCAATATCTACGACCCGCAGTCGTATTCGCAGCCGGCGTTCAGCGCCAAGGCGCTGCGCGGCAACGATATCGATGATCCGGCGCTGCAAGGCCGCACGCGCACCAGCAGCTACGCGTTCGGCGACACCCTGTCGTTCCTGGACGACAAGGTGCTGCTGACCCTGGGCATTCGCCACCAGCGCCTGTCCTCGCGCAGCTATGCCTACAACACCGGCAAGGAAAACGGCGCCTACGACCAGAGCCGCAATTCGCCGGCCGCGGGCCTGGTGTTCAAGGTGGCGCCCAGCGTGTCCCTGTATGCCAACTACATCGAAGCGCTGGTCGCGGGGGACACCGCGCCCACGGTCGCCAATGGCAAGCCGGTACCCAATGCCGGCGAGAGCCTGGCCCCGTATGTGTCCAAGCAGAAGGAAATCGGCGTCAAGTACGACGGCGACGGCCTGGGCGCGGGCCTGGCGCTGTTCTCGACCGACAAGCCGCGTGCGTCCTACGATGCGTCCAACAAGTTCACGGCCTCCGGCAAAGATCGCCACCAGGGCGTGGAGCTGACCGTGTTTGGCGAACCGATCAAGACCGTGCGCGTGCTGGGCGGCCTGACCTTCCTGGATGCCAAGCAGCGTTCCACCGGCAACACCGCCATCGACGGCAACCGCGTGATCGGCGTGCCGCGCTTCCAGGCCAACCTGGGCGCGGAATGGGACATTCCCGGCGTGCAGGGCCTGGCCGTGGACGGCCGCGTGGTCTACACCGGGGCGTCCTATGCGGACGATGCCAACACGCTCAAGGTGCCTGGCTGGACGCGCTTTGACGCCGGCCTGCGCTACATGATGGACGTGGACGGCCACGTGGTGACGCTGCGCGCCCGGGTCGACAATATCGCCAACCGCAATTACTGGTCGTCGGTGGGCGGCTACCCCGGCAACGGCTACCTGGTGCTGGGCGGCCCGCGCACCTTCTCGCTGAGCGCCAGCATGGACTTCTGATCGGTCCCGGTGTTCACCGGATCGCCGGTCCGTCCGAGGCGGACCGGCAAGACAAAAAAGCCCTGCCGGTTCATTGAACCAGCGGGGCTTTTGCTTTCTACGTCATCAACCAGCCACCTGCCACATCAAGCACCAGCCCGGTCACGAAGCGCGCCTGGTCCGATGCGAAGAAGAGGCAGGCATCGGCCACTTCTTCCGGCGTGCCCAGGCGGCGCAGGGCGGTGACGTCGGCCACGGCGTCGTTGATTTCCTTGGGCACGCTCTTGAGCAGCGGCGTGCTGATGCGCCCCGGGGCCAGGCCGTTGACGGTGACGTCGTATTCGCCCAGTTCCGCGGCCCAGTGGCGCGTCAGGCCCAGCAGCGCCGCCTTGGTGGCGGCATAGTGCGCGGCGACGATGTCGCAGTAGGCCTTGCCGGCCACCGACGACATGTTGATGACACGGCCCTGGCGCTGCTTGACCATATGCGGCGCGGCCAGGTGCGTCATGTAGAAGACGCTGTTCAGGTTGACCGCTACCACCTTGTCCCATTCGCCGGGCGTCATTTCCCAGACCTTCAGCGCGCGGCCGTCGGTCTTGGGCGAGATGCCGACGTTGTTGACCAGGATGGTGGCCGGGCCGAGATCGCGGGTGATGCGCTCGTAGGCGGCCTGGCACTGGTCGAAATGGGCCACGTCGGCAGGCACGAAGGCCACGGCGTGGCCGCGTGCTTGCAACGCTTTTTCATACGCCTGGCCGGCCTGGGCGTTGAAGTCGATCAGCCCGACCTTCGCGCCTTCGGCCAGAAAGCCTTCGACGATGGCCGAGCCGATGCCGCCCACGGCGCCGGTGACGATGACGACCTGACCGGTGAAGCGCGCGCTCATGCCTGCACCTGCAGCATGATCTTGCCGATGTGCGCGCTGCTTTCCATCAGGGCATGGGCCTCGTTGGCCCGGGCCAGCGGAAACACGGCGTGGATGCGCGGCAGGCACTGGCCTTGTTCCATCAGCGGCAGCACCTTGTCGGCCAGTGACTGGGCGATGGCGCCCTTGTCGTCGTCGGACCGCGGACGCAGGGTGGATCCGGTGAACGACAGCCGTTTGGTCATGATGGGCAGGGCGTCGATCTCGGCCTTGCTGCCTTCGAGGAAGGCAATCTGCACCAGGCGGCCATTCACGGCCAGCAGGCGGATGTTCTTGTTGATGTAGCGGCCGCCCACCATGTCCAGGATGACGTCGACGCCCTGGGTGGCCTCGCGGATCTCGGCCTCGAAGTCCGTCTCGCGGTAATTCAAGGCGTGGTGCGCGCCGGCCGCCAGGCAGGCGCGGGCTTTCTCGGCATTGCCCACGGTGGTCCAGACCTCGGCGCCAAAGGCGCGCGCCAGCTGGATGGCCGTGAGACCGATGCCGCTGGAGCCGCCATGCACCAGGAATTTCTCGCCGGCCGCAAGGCGGGCGCGGTCGAACACGTTGGTCCAGACCGTGAAATAGTTTTCGGGGATGGCGGCGGCCGCCAGCAGGTCCAGGCCGCGCGGCACCGGCAGGCAGTGGCGTTCGTCGGCCAGGCAGTACTGGGCGTAGCCGCCGCCGGGCGTCAGCGCGCAGACCTTGTCGCCCACCTTCCAGCGCGTGGCCTGGGCGCCCACGGCGATGATGGTGCCGGACACTTCCAGGCCCAGGTAGGGCGACGCGCCGGGCGGGGGCGGGTACGAGCCGGAACGTTGCAGCACGTCGGGGCGGTTGACGCCCGCGTAGGCGACTTCGATCAGCACCTGGCGGCCGGTGGGCGATTCCATCTCGCGTTCGGCCGGGCGCAGGCAGTCGGGCGAGCCGCCCTTGCCGTGGTCGATGAATGTGCAGCGTAAAGACATATAGGGCAGGTCCTTGAAGAATCAGTGGCCCAGGTAGGCCTTCTTGACATGGGGGTCGGCCAGCAGCTCGGCGCCGGTGCCGGTGCGCACGATGGCGCCGTTCTCCAGCACGTAGCCGCGATCGGCCAGGCGCAGGGTGCGGAACACGTTCTGCTCGACCAGCAGCACGGTGACGCCGTGCGCCGTGACGTCGCGGATGATGTCGAACATCTGCTGCACCAACAGCGGCGACAGCCCCAGCGAGGGCTCGTCGAACACCAGCAGCTTGGGGTCGGCCATCATGCCGCGCGCGATCGCCACCATCTGCTGCTCGCCGCCCGATAGCGAGCCGGCATACTGGCCCAGGCGTTCGCGCACCCGCGGAAAGATCTGCAGCACTTCTTCCAGCTTTCGCTGCACGATGGGGCGGGCGGCGCGCTTGTACGAGCCCATCAGCAGGTTGTCTTTCACGGTGAAGTGCGGAAACAGCTGGCGGCCTTCGGGGATCATGGTGATGCCCGCGTCGACGATGTCGAAGGGCGGGCGGTTGGTCAGGTCCTGGCCTTCGAATTCCACGCGGCCCGTGGTGGCGCCGATGACGCCGCACAGGGTCTTGAGCGTGGTGGTCTTGCCGGCGCCGTTGGCGCCGATCAGCGTGACGATCTCGCCGGCGCGCACCTCGAAGTTCAGGCCGTTGAGCACCTGGCTCTTGCCGTAGCCCGACGAAAGATCCGAAACCTTAAGCATCCTGGTACTCCTTGCCCAAATAGGCTTCGATGACGGCGGGGTTCTCGACCACGTCCCTGGGCGCCCCGCTGACCAGCACCGCGCCTTCGTTCAGCACGATGATGCGGTCAGACAGCGCCATGGTGGCCTGCATCATGTGTTCGATCAGCAGCACCGACACGCCCGAGTCGCGGATGCGGCGGATCATCTGGATGGATTTCTCGATGTCGGTGGGGTTCAGGCCCGCCATCACCTCGTCCAGCAGCAGGATGCGCGGCCGGATGGCCAGGGCGCGGGCGATCTCCAGCCGCTTCATGCCGCCCACCGTCAGGCTGCGGGCCTCGGTGTTCAGGTATTTGAGCAGGTCGGTTTCCTCGGCCACCTTCAGGGCGATCTGTTCGGCTTCCTCGCGGTCAGCGGTGCGGATGAAGGCGCCCAGCATGATGTTTTCCAGCACCGTCAGGCCGGTGAAGGGCTTGGCGATCTGGAAGGTGCGCCCCAGCCCCTGGTGCGCGAATTCGTCCGGCGTGGTGCAGGCCACCCAGTTGCCCTGCGCATCGCGCATGGACACCGCGCCCTTGTCCGGCGACAGAAAGCCGGACAGCAGGTTGAACACCGTGGTCTTGCCGGCGCCGTTGGGGCCGATCATGCCCAGGATCTCGTGCTGATTCAGCGTCAGCGACACGTCGTTGGTGGCGCGCAGGCCGCCGAAGCTCTTGAACAGCTTGTCGGCCTTGAGCACGGGCTGGTCGTTGCGGACCGCGTTGTGCAGCCGGGCCGGCTCGTTCAGCTTGCGTTTGGCCCGCGGCGTGCCCAGGTAGGGCAGCCGCGCCAGCGCGCGTTCGATGGCGGGGCCGAAGGCGCCGGCCAGGCCGCGCGGAATGGTCAGCACCACCGCCACCAGGATCAGGCCGTAGATCAGCCCGTGCATGCCGTTGCCCACGCTGGACAGCCAGCCGCGCGCCAGTTCGGCGATGGGCAGCACCAGGAAGGTGCCGGCGATGGGGCCGGCCACCGTGCCCAGGCCGCCGATCAGGGCGAACATGGCGACCTGGATCGACAGTTCCAGCGAAAACGCGGAGCTGGGGTCGACGAAGGTCAGGTAGGTGATGTGGAAGGTGCCGATCACGCTGGTCAGCATGGCCGAGACCACCGCGGCGATGATCTTCACGCGCACGGTCGGAATGCCCACCGCCAGCGCCGCGTCCTCGCGTTCGCGGATGGCGATCAGGTAGTGGCCGATGCGCGATTTGCGGATGTACCACGACACCCAGGTCACCCCGAGGAACAGGCCGAACGCGATGATCACGTAGTTGATCTTTTCGCGGAACACCATCCAGGCCCAGCCGATGTTCAGCGGCAGGCTGATGCCGCTGGAGCCGCCGGTCCAGCTTTCTTCGTGGATGACCAGCAGCCGCACCACTTCCAGGATGGCAATGGTGGCCAGCGCGAAGAACGGCCCGCGCAGCCGCAGCGTGGGGTAGCTGATCAGGATGGCCACGGCCGCCGAGATGGCCGCGCCCGCCAGCATGCCGAACCAGGGCGAGATGCCGAAGTTCTGCGTCAGCAGCGTGGCGGTGTAGCCGCCGATGCCGTAGAACACCGCATGGCCCAGCGACAGTTGGCCGGCGTAGCCGCCGACGATGTTCCAGGCCACCGACAGGGCGGAAAAGACGAACAGCAGGACGAACAGATTGGTCCAGAACGGCGTGCCCAGGACGACGGGCACGATGAACATGACGATCAGCAGGATAAGGCTGACGTAGGCTTTGGGGCTTCGAAAGTCGGGAAACACGTCTCGCTCCTTGTGGCTCTGATCACTCTGTACCGACGCCGAACAGGCCGGTCGGTCGCAGGACAAGGATCAAGAGGAAGATCCCGAAATAGACGACCTCTTTGAGGTCGGGGGCGATGTAGTAGCCGGCCAGCGTATCGACGATGCCGATGATCATGGACCCGGCAACGGCGCCGTACAGGCTGCCCAGGCCGCCCAGCACCACGATCACGAAGGCGGTCAGCACGAAGTAGGTGCCCACCGTCGGGAACACGGGGTACTGCGGCGCCAGCAGGCCGGCCGCGATGCCGACGAAGGCGGTGCCCAGGCCGAAGGCGATGGCGTAGACGTTGTTGACGTTCACGCCCATCAACGTGGCGGCGTAGCGGTGCTGCGCCACCGCGCGCAGCGCGCGGCCCAGGTAGGTGCGGTGCATGAACAGGTGCAGCAGCACGGCCAGGCTGATGCCCACCACGAAGGTGATGAGCTGGCCCGTCACCATGGAATAGGCGCCCACGTCGATGGCGTTGGTGCCCAGTTCGACCGGCGCGCGGTAGACGTTGGCCCCGAAGATCACCAGGGCCAGGTTCAGCAGGATGGTGGACACGCCCACCGTGGCAAAGATCTGGATGTGCTGGTCGGCGTTCAGCAGCGGCTGGATGATGCCTTTCTGCGTCAGCGCGCCCAGCGCGAACAGGATGACCGCCACCGGCACCAGGCCGATGTACGGGTGCACGCCGAACTGCGCGGCGATCAGATAGACCAGGTACATGCCGATCATCAGGAATTCGCCGTGGGCGAAGTTCACGACGCGCACGACGCCGAAGATCAGCGTCAGCCCCAGGCTGATGATGGTGTATGCGCCGCCCAGCAACAGGCCATTGATGACCAGTTGAATGAAGATATCCATGGTGCAACCTCTTGGAAAGGGGAGCGCCCCGGCCCGGCGGCCGCGCCGGCCGGGCC
>NZ_JCBANA010000103.1:0-18387 GCF_059760725.1 Achromobacter sp. 1014246743 | reverse complement strand
GGCCCCGCCCGGGAAACCGGGCGGGGCCTTTTGTTCTTGGGGCGCCGGGCAACCGGTCTGCCCCTAGGGGGCGGCGTAGTCCTCCCGTTGCTGGCGCATCTGCCTGCCCAGGCCTTGCAGCGACCGTAGCGCCAGCGCCAGGCCGCGCCGGGTGTCTTCGTCCCTGAACAGCTGGAACAGGCCCGCCAGGCCCGGCGGCTGCGCCTCTTGCATGCCCTGGGCCTGGGCCGCGCGCCACGCGTTGGCCAGCGTCCAGGCGGCGCCTGCCGCCTGGTCCGACAGGGCGCCCAGTTTTTCCACCATGGGCGCGTCCAGCAGATCCACCAGGTCGGACGCCAACGCCAGCAGGTCCACCACGTTGTCCAGGCGGCCGCTGTCGGCCAGGGGCCGCAGCTTGTCCGCCAGCAACGTCAGGCTGTCGCCGCCATCGGCCGCCTGGGACGTGTGAAGGACGCTGGCGCAGCGTTCGGGCGCCGGCAGGGTGTTGTCGTGGTGCGCGGTCATAGCATTCCCCTGGCAACGGACCAATACAGGCCTCGGTTGAAACCCTGCCGCAGCAGGCCGCCCAGCTTGGTGGGCGGCGTGGGCCGCACATCGTGCGTGTAGTCATACCAGAGCGGCATGCCGGCGTTCAGCCCCATCTGCGCGACCGCCTGTACGCGGCCTTCATAGACGCTGGGGGGATGGCCCAGCCGGATCTCGCCGGCGATGTTGTTGGCGATGACGGGCGCCTGGTTGTGGCACGAGCCGCCGGCCTTGCTGACGGGCAAGTCCACCGTGTCGCCGATCACATAGACGTTCTGCAAGCCATACACCTGCAAGGTCTCGTGATCGGTAGGCAGCCAGCCTTCGTTGTCCGGCGCCTGCGAGGCGCCGGATTCCAGCACCACGTCCACCGCGCGGATCGGCGGCGTGGCCATGAGGATGTCGAACGGCTGCTCGGCGCCTTCCTCCGAATAGGCGATGCGGCGTTCGGGATCCACGCGCGACAGCGTGAAGCCGCGCTGAAAGCGTATGCCGCGCTGCTCGAAAATGGCGGGCAGCACGTCGCAGGTGGGTTGCTGCAGGAACAGGCAATTGCGCAGCAGTTGCGCGGTGGTGGGGTAGGTGTAGACGATCTCGACCCGGTCGCGCACGCCGCGGCGGCGCAGGTAGTCGTCCAGCATCAGGGTGGTTTCGATGGGAGCGATGCCGCACTGGTGCGGCACATTGGGCGTCTTGGGGAACGTGACGCTGACGAAGACCCGGCCGCGCTCGATCCGGGATAGCCGGTCGGCCAGTTGGCGCGCCGGTTCGTACTGGTAGAAATGGTCGCCCGCTTCACGCAGGCCCTCGATGCGCTCGGGCGCCGGCACGCAGCCCGTGGCGATCACCAGGTAGTCATAGCCGTAGCGCTTGCCGCTGCGCGTGGTGACCTGCTGCGCGTTGAAATCGAAGCGGGTCACCTTGTCGACGCGGAATTCGATTTCGGGACGTAGCAGGGACCTTTCGGGGCGCTTGAGTTCTTCCTGGAAAAACAGGTTGAACGCCACATACATGAAGGCGGGCTTGTAGTAGTGGTCCGGTGAGTCGGACAGCAGCAGGACGCTGACTTCGCCGCGCGATACCTCGGGGTACAGCTTCTGGACCAGTTGATTGGCCAGCATGGTGCCGCCCACCCCGCCCCCGACGACGACAATTCGCTTGCTCATAAAAATCCTCCGGTGAGAATAATCAGGAACCAAGTGCCTTGCCCGTCCATATGTAGCAAGCGTGGGGTATTGGGTCAATCAAATAACTTATATTTATAAAAAACATCCTTTCCGGCCGGGGTTGTCGGGGGGGGGCGAGGGCAGGTTGCGCGTCGGGGCGCCGCTCAGTAGCCGCGTGACGGGTCCGCACAGGTGTCGGGCCGGCCCCCGCCTTGCAGCGTTTGCAGGTTGTCCAGCGTCTGCCGGGCAATGGCCGCCGCCGGGGTGCGGGTGGCGATGTGGGGCGTGACCAGCACGTTCGGGTGGCGCCACAGCGGGTGGTCGGGCGGCAGCGGTTCCTGCGGCGTGGCGTCCAGCGTGGCGTAGCCCAGCTGGCCGCTGTCCAGCGCCGCCAGCAGCGCTTGGGCGTCCAGGTGTTCGCCGCGCCCCGCGTTGACCACGTGGGCGCCGCGCGGCAGCTGCGCGAAGGTGGCCGCGCCCAGGAAGCCGCGGGTGTCGTCGGTCAGCGGCAGCAGGCAGACCAGCGTGTCGGCCTCGGCCAGCAAGGCGGGCAGGCCGTCGGCGCCATGATGGCCGGTAATCCCCGCCGGCAGGTCCGGCTTGGGCGTGCGGCTCCAGCCCGACACCCGGTAGCCCAGCGCCGTCAGCGCCCGGGCCGCGGCCAGCCCCAGGCGGCCCAGGCCGGCGATGGCGACACGGTGGTCCGACGGCGGCACGATGGGGCTTTCGCGCCAGAGGCCCTGGGCGCTGTTGCGGACATAGTCGTGAAAGTGGCGGTGGTGGTTGATGACCGCCCAGGCGACGTAGGTGCTCATGCCGGCCGTCATGCCGGCTTCGGCCACGCGGCACACCGGCACGTGGCGGGGCAGCGTCGGGTCGGCATAGAGGTGGTCCACGCCCGCGCCGATGGACTGGATCAGGCGCAGGTTGGGCAGGGTGGCCAGGATGCCGGCGGGCGGCTGCCAGCAGACGGCCGCGTCGATGTCGGCCGGGTTGCCCAGGTCGTCGGCGGTGCGCCAGGCGATGTCGGGCCGCAGCGCCTGGAAGGCGGGCACCAGGTAGCGCATGTCCAGCACGCGGCTGAGCAGGGCGATGCAGGGCGGCCGGTCCGGGGTGACGGGTGCCATGACGGTTGGGGGCGCGGCCGAGGCGGTGGCGAGGGCGGCGGTGCTCATGCGGCCTCCGCGACCCGGCGCGCGCGCCCCGAGACGATGCTGGCGAAGTCCGGCACCGCCTGCACCAGTTCACGGGTGTAGGCCTCTTGCGGCTCGTCGATCACCTGCGCGGACGGCCCGCATTCGATGATGCGGCCCTGCTGCATCACGGCGATGCGGTCGCACATCTGCGCCGCCACGCGCAGGTCGTGGGTGACGAACAGCATGCTCAGGTGAAAGCGTTCCCGCACGCTGGCGAACAGGTCCAGCACCTGGGCCTGCACCGACACGTCCAGCGCCGACACCGGTTCGTCGGCCACGATCAGGTCGGGGTCGGACGCCAGGGCCCGGGCGATGCCGATGCGCTGGCGCTGGCCGCCCGAGAATTCGTGCGGATAACGGCCGGCGGCGTCCGGGTTCAGACCTACCAGTTGCAGCAGTTCGGCCGCGCGGGCGCGGGCCTTGTCGGGCGCCATGCCCTGCGCGATCGGCCCGGCCATGATCGAGCGGCCGACCGTGTGGCGCGGGTTGAGCGAGGCCTGCGGGTCCTGGAACACCATCTGCACCCGGCCGGTGGCCGGGCGGGCGCCGCGGGCCTGGCCGTTGAAAAGCACCTGGCCGCCGTCCTGCGCCAGCAGGCCGGCGATGCAGCGCCCCAGGGTGGACTTGCCGGAACCGGATTCGCCCACCAGGCCCAGCACCTCGCCGCGCCGCAGCGTGAAGCTGATGCCGCGCATGGCGGCGGTCTCGCGGCCACGGCGGAACAGCCCGCCGCCGGACACGTAGGTCTTGGTCAGGTCGCGCACGTCCAGCAGCACGGGCTGCGGCTCGGTGTTGCGCACGCTTGCCGGCATGCCGTGCGGAATGGCGGCGATCAGTTTGCGGGTGTAGTCGTGGCGCGGGTGGCCCAGCACCTCGGCGGCCGTGCCGGCTTCGACGATCTCGCCCAGCTGCATGACAGCCACGCGGTCGGCGATCTGCGACACCACGCCGAAGTCATGCGTGATGAACAGCACGGCCGTGCCATGGCGGGCCTGCAGGTCGCGGATCAGGTCCAGGATCTGCGCCTGGGTGGTGACGTCCAGCGCGGTGGTGGGTTCGTCGGCGATCAGCAGCGCCGGTTCCAGCATCAGGGCGCAGGCGATCATGACGCGCTGGCGCTGCCCGCCCGACAGGCGGCCGGGGTAGCTGGCGGCGATGCCCTCGGGGTCCGGCAGGCGCACGTCGCGCAGGGCGCCGATGATGCGGGCGCGCTTGTCCGCGGCCGACAGCTTGACGTGGGCGTCCAGCGCTTCTTCCAGCTGGTCGCCGATGCGCATCACCGGGTTCAGCGCCGACATCGGGTCCTGGAAGATCATGCCGATGCGGTTGCCGCGCAGCGCGCGCCATTGCGGTTCGGCCAGCGTCAGCAGGTCATGGCCCTGGAAGGTGATGCTGCCGGCCACCGGGGCCACCATCGGCTGGGGCAGCAGGCCCATGACGGCGTTGGCGATCATGGACTTGCCCGAGCCGCTTTCGCCCACGATGCACAGCGTTTCGCCGCGGCCGATGCGCAGGCTGGCTTCCTTGACCGCCAGCGGGCGGTCGGCGCCCGCGGGCAACCGGATGGACAGGCCGCGAATGTCGAGCAGCGTGTCGGTGACGGTGGCGAGCGGGTCGGGCGCCAGGGCGCTGCCGGCCAGGCCGTCGGCGGCCGGGATGTCGACGGGGTTCATGCGCGGCTCCTTGGGTCCAGCCGGGTGTTCAGGCCGTCGCTCAGGCCTTCGCCGATCAGGTTCAGCGCCAGCACCGTCAGCAGGATGGCCACGCCGGGAAACAGGCTGATCCACCAGGCCTGGCGCAGCGCCGTGCGGGCCGCGCCGATCATGTAGCCCCAGCTCATCACGTTGGGATCGCCCAGGCCCATGAAGCTCAGGCTCGATTCCAGCAGGATGGCGGTGGCCACCATCAGCGACCCCATCACGACGATGGGGGCGGCCGCGTTGGGCAGGATCTGCGTGATGATGATGCGCAGGTTCGATTCGCCGGCCAGGTGGGCGGCATGGACGAAGTCGCGATGGCGCAGCGTCAGGAATTCACCGCGCACCAGCCGGGCCACCGGCGGCCACGACACCAGCGCGATGGCGGTCACGATGGATCCGACCGACGGCTGGAAGATGGCCACCAGCACGATCGCCAGCGCAAAGCTGGGAATCGCCTGGAACAGTTCGGTAAAGCGCATCAGGCCGGTGTCGATCCAGCCGCCGTAGTAGCCGGCCAGCGCGCCCACCGACACGCCGATCAACAGGCCCGCCAGCGTCGAGACCAGGCCGATGAGCAGCGAGATGCGCGCGCCGTACGCCAGCCCGGAACCGATGTCGCGGCCCATGGTGTCGGTGCCGAAGGGCAGGCCGGCCATGTCCAGCGGCGGCAGGAAGGGGCGCTGCACCATGGCCCAGGGGTCATGCGCGGCCACCAGCGGCGCGGCCAGGGCCAGCAGCAGCACCGTGGCCATCACGGCCAGGCCCGCCAGGGCGCCTTTGTTGCGACGAAAACGCCGCCAGAATCCGTTGTTCATTGCAGTTCTATCCTCGGATCGGCCAGCGTATAGAGCAGGTCGGTGATGATGTTGAACGCCACGGCCAGCGCCGCGGTGACCAGGAACGTGCCCAGCAGCAGGTTGTAGTCGCGCTGCACCAGGGCATCGAACATCAGCCGGCCGATGCCGGGCCAGGCGAACACGGTTTCGATCAGCACCGTGCCGCCCACCATGGAGCCGGCCTGGATGCCGGCCAGGGTGATGACCGGCAGCAGCGCGTTGCGCAGAATGTGGCGGCGCTGGATGCGGCGCGGTGACAGCCCCTTGGCGCGGGCGGTCTTGACGAAGTCCATCTGCGCCACTTCCAGCATGGCCGTGCGCGTCATGCGGGCATACACGGCCATGTAGAAGAGCGCCAGCGTGGCCGCCGGCAGCACCAGGTGGCTGGCGATGTCGGCCACGCGCGCCAGCCCGGCGTGGCCCGCGCCCACGGTCTCGAAGCCGAAGCCGGGCAGCCATTCCAGCTTGACCGAAAACAGCAGCACCCCCATCAGCGCCAGCCAGAACAGCGGCGTGGCATAGAACAGCATCGACAAGGTGCTGACCAGGCTGTCCAGCCAGGTCCCCGCGCGGGCACTGGTCCAGGCGCCCAGCGCCACCCCCGCGGTCAATGACACGACGAAGGCGGTCAGCGTCAGGAGCAGCGTGGCCGGCAGGCGTTCGCCGATCAGGCTCATGACCGGGCGCTGCTGGCGGTACGAATCCCCCAGGTCCAGCCGCGCGGCGTGGCTCAGGTAGGTGGCCAGTTGCTGCGGCAGGGGTTTGTCCAGTCCGAAGCGTTCGCGTACCTGCGCCATGAAGACTTCGTCGGAAGCGCCGGCTTCCCCGGCCATGACGGTGGCCGGATCGCCGGGCGCGGCGCGGATCAGCAGGAAATTGATGACCGCGATCAGGGCCAGCACCAGCAGGCCCTGCACGATGCGGCGCATCAGGTAAGCGAGTTTCTTCATGCGGCATTCCCCCTGTCTGGATCGTCGCGGCTTACGCCAGCGTGGCGCGCGCCAGGCTGTCGTTCAAGCCGATGCCTGAATTGATCAGGTTCTTGACGTTGTTGCGATACAGCGTGGGGAACTGCAGTTCCAGCAGCCAGGCCACCGGCACCTCGTCGACCAGGACGCGCTGCACTTCTTCGTACAGCTTGCGGCGGGCCTCGGGGTCGGCTTCGCGGGCACCGCGCTCGAACAGGTCGTCGACCTTGGGGTTGCTGTACCCCTCGACGTTGTTCCAGGGCGAGCCCTTGGCGATCGTGGACGTCAGGTAGTTGCGGCTGACGCCCAGCGCTGCGTCGCCATACTGGTACAGGTAGCAGAAGGCGATGTCGTAGTCCCAGTTGGCGGTCTTTTCGCTCCAGCCGGCGACGTCGGTGGCCGTCATCTCCAGCTTGATGCCGGCCTCGGCCAGGTTCTGCCGGACGATCTCGGCAAAGCGCTGCCAGGTTTCGCCATAGGGCAGCGGCAACAGGCGCAGGGTCTGGCCCTGGTAGCCGGCTTCCTTGAGCAATTGCCTGGCGCGGGCCACGTCGCGCGGATAGCGCGTGACGTCGTCGGTGTGGTAGCGCACGCTGCTGTTGAACGGGCCGGTCGCCACTTTGCCAAAGCCATACCAGGCCACGTTGCGCATGGCCTCGCGGTCCAGCGCATACATGATGGCGCGGCGCACGCGCACATCGCCCAGCAGCGGGTGGCGGTTGTTCAGCCACAGGAAGGAATGCGGGCCGAAGAATTCCCAGCCCTTGGTGGTGATGTCCACATTGGGCAGGCTCTTCAAGCGCGCGATGTCGAAGTATTCAACGGTGCCGCCGGGCAGCACGTCCAGCTTGCCGGATTCGAACGCGGCGGCGCGCGAAGCGGCGTCGGGAATGACGTGGAAGTAGACCGTCTCCACGCTGGGCAGGCCAGGCTCGTGGTACTGCTCGTTGCGCACCAGCTGGATGTACGAGCCGCGGCGCCATTCCTTGAACTTGTAGGGGCCGGTGCCGATGGGCGTGTTGTTGGCCGGGTTGGTCAGGTAGTCGGTGCCTTCGTAGATATGGCGCGGGACCATGGGCATGGTGCCGCTTTCGAACAGGCCCAGGAAGGGACCGAACGGGCGCGGCAAACGGAATTCGACGGTGTGGTCGTCCAGCGCCTTGATGCTGTCGACGAAGGCCAGGCCGGCGCGCAGCCGCGACTGGGTCTTGCGCAGGAACTGGTCCACGCTGAAGACCACGTCGTGCGCGGTGAAGGGCTTGCCGTCATGCCACAGCACGCCCTGCTTGAGCGTGAAGGTGTAGACGGTGGCGGTGTCGTTGACCGTCCAGGACGCGGCCAGGCCCGGCATGGGCTCCAGCTTTTCGTCGTAGCGCAGCAGGCTTTCGTAGATGTTGCCGCCGATCATCTGCGTCGGGCCGTTCTGCACGATGCCCAGCATCAGGCCGGGTGGCTCGGGCTGCACGGCAATGTTCAGCACGCCGTTGCGCGCGGCCGCGGCCCAGGCGGGCAGGGCGGCGGCGCCGCTCCACCAGCCGGCCGCGGCAGCGCTTGAAATCAGAAAGTCGCGTCGGTTCATGAGGTTCTCCTGGTGACGGGGCCGAAGGTGGCGGCAAGCGCGGCGCGGTCAGGCGCCGGCGGGTTCGACAAGCTTCAACAGCGCGCGCCATTCGCGTTCGCTGGGATCGGGGGCGCCGGGCAGGCGGTTGGTGTCGCCGCTGGCGTACTGGCGCGCGGTCTTTTCACTGACCTGCGGGCTGACCGGGTAGGTCGCCTGGCCGGTGGACTGGATCGCCAATTGCACGCGGCAGGCGCGGTCCAGGTTGAGCATCAGGATGAAGGCCTGCGCCACGGTGGCGCCGGCGGTCAACAGACCGTGGTTGCGCAGGATCATCGCGTTGTGCGGGCCCAGGTCGGCGACCAGGCGTTCGCGCTCGTCCAGATCCAGCGCGATGCCTTCGTAGTCGTGATAGGCGACGCGGTTGTAGAACTGCAGCGCCCATTGGTTCACCGGCTGCAGGCCGCAGGCCAGCGACGACACGGCCACGCCGGCCACTGTGTGGGTGTGCAGCACGCAGCCCGCATCGGGGCGGCCCATGTGCACGGCGCTGTGGATGGTGAAGCCAGCCGGATTGACGTCGTACGGCGTGGGCGCCACCGGGCGGCCGTCAAAGCCGACCTTCACCAGCGATTCGGGCGTGATGTCGCGAAACAGATGGCCGTACGGGTTGATCAGGAAGGCGCCTTCCTCGCCCGGCACGCGCGCCGAGATGTGCGTGTAGATGCTGTCGTCCATGCCGAAATGGGCGATGAGGCGATAGCACGCCGCCAGGTCGCGGCGGGTCTGTTGTTCCGCTGCGCTGAGGGGCTGGGCGGAATCCTGGGGGTGGGCCATTGATGCGTCCTTGGAGGGGAGGGGGGGCGGCGGCGCGCCGGATGCTGGGCATTATGCGTCGATCGTCAACTGTCGACAGTTAGCAGTAACACTGATATGCTGCGCAAAATCGGGGTGCTATATAGCTGACGCGCCAAGCGCATTCACACCCCAGACGAGACTCCCATGCCTGAAACCCCGGCCGCCCTTACCGCTTTCGAATCCGTCAATGTTCCCGACCTGGTCGGCGTGGTCGAAGACCGGCTCACCCAGGCCATCGTGCAAGGCCGCCTGCCGCCGGGCAGCCGCGTGGTCGAAGCCGAGATCGCGCGCCAGATGGCGATCAGCCGCGCACCGGTGCGCGAGGCCTCGCGTCGGCTGGAACGCCAGGGCATCCTGGTGTCCAAGCCGCGCCGCGGCTTTTTCGTGCGCGAGATGTCGGTGCGTGAAATCGACGACCTGTTCCAGGTGCGCCTGAGCCTGGAAATGACGGCGGTGGCCGCCGCCTGCGAGCACGCCGATGCCGCCGGCCTGGCGCGCCTGACCCAGCTGCTGCAATTGATGATCGCCGAGGCCGCCGACGCGCCGCAGCACCGCCGCATCGAGCTGGACCTGAGCTTTCACACCCTGATCTGCGAGCTGTCGGGCAATGCGTACCTGCTGCGCCTGTTCTCCAGCACCCAGACCGAAATGCGCATGATCATTTCGCTGATCGACAACGTCTACCAAGACCCGGAACTGGTCGCGTCCACGCACCAGCCGATCCTGGACGCGTTGGCGCGGCGTGACGTGCAGGCCGCGCAGGCCTGCATGAAGGTCCACCTGGACGATGCCTGGGAGCACGTCCGCAATCTGTTCGTCTCGCAGCATGGCGCGGCGGGCGAAAAACCAAGGGGCAGCAAGAAGCCATGAAAGTCGTCTACAGCGATAAGCACCAGCTTCACGATCCGCAGTTTTTCATCGTGCGCGGCAAGGTCAAGCGCAGCAACGAACAGCCCGAGCGCGGCGCGCGCCTGCTGGCGGCGGTGCAGCGCGACGGCCACCGGATCATTGCGCCGGACGACTGCGGCGCGGCGCCGCGCGCGGCCGTGCATACGCCGCAGTACCTGCGCTTTCTTGAAACCGCCTACGCGCGCTGGCGCGAGTTGCCCGACGCCTCGGAAGAAGTGGTGGCCAACGTGCACCCGTTTCCGGGCCAGCCCTGCACCTATCCGGACCACATCGTGGGCCTGGCCGGCTATCACATGGGCGATACCGCCTGCCCGATCGGCGCGGGCACCTGGGAAGCGGCCACCTGGTCGGCGCACTGTGCCACCCACGCCGCCCAGCTGGTGCTGGACGGCGAACGCGCGGCCTATGCACTGTGCCGCCCGCCCGGCCACCATGCGTATGTCGACCGCGCCAATGGCTTTTGCTACCTGAACAATGCCGCCATCGCGGCGCAGCACCTGCGCACCGCGCATCGCCGCGTCGCCATCCTGGACCTGGACGTGCACCACGGCAACGGCACCCAGGGCATCTTCTATCGCCGCCCCGACGTGCTGACGGTGTCGCTGCACGCCGACGCGCACAACACCACGCCGTTCTTCGTCGGCCACGCCCATGAAACGGGCGAAGGCGACGGGCTGGGCTACAACATCAACCGCCCGCTGCCGGTCGGCACGGGCGACGAAGGCTACCTGGCCGCGCTGCGCCGCGTGTTCCTGGACATCCAGGCGTTCGCACCGGGTGCGCTGGTGGTGGCGCTGGGGCTGGACGCCCACGAACGCGATCCCTACAAGGGCCTGGCGGTCACCACCGAGGGCTTTGGCCGCATCCTGGCTGAAGTGGCCAAGCTGGGCCTGCCCACCGTGCTGGTGCAGGAAGGCGGCTACCTGTCGGACGACCTGGGCCCCAATCTGGCCAGCGCGCTGCGCGGCTTCGATTCCGCCGCCTGAAGGAGAGCGCCATGATCGATCAGGACTGCGCCCAGGACGTGCTGGCCGCGGCCTCGCCGGACATCGGCGAGGCGCAGGCCGCGCAACTGGCGCGGCGTCACTTCGGCATCGATGCCCAGGTGCGCCGGCTGGCCGGCGAGCGCGACCGCAACTTTCACCTGCGCGCCGACGACGGCCGGGAATACGTGCTGAAGTTCTCGCACCCGGCCGAAGACGCGCGCGTGGCCGATTTCCAGGCGCGCGCCTTGCGCCATGTCGAGCAGGCC
Source organism: Achromobacter sp. 1014246743 (assembly GCF_059760725.1). Taxonomy (NCBI): domain Bacteria; kingdom Pseudomonadati; phylum Pseudomonadota; class Betaproteobacteria; order Burkholderiales; family Alcaligenaceae; genus Achromobacter; species Achromobacter sp. 1014246743. The sequence continues at coordinate 7,419 of NZ_JCBANA010000103.1, read as the reverse complement.
GACCCGGGCCTGCCGGTGCAGCGCGTGCTGCTGGCCGATGACGGCGAGCCTTGCGTCTGGCTGCAAACGCCCGACGCGCCGCCGCGCGTGCTGCGGCTGTTCAGCTACCTGCCGGGCCTGCCGCTGCCGGACGCGCCGCGCTCGGCGGCGCAGCGCGACAACCTGGCGCGTACGCTGGCGCGGCTGGGGCTGGCGCTGCGCGGCTTCACGCACCCCGCGGGGCAGCTGGACCTGCCGTGGGACATCCAGCGCACGTATGAAGTGGCGCCCTTGCTGGCGCACGTGACCGACCCCGCGCGCCGGGCGCTGGCCGAACGCGGCCTGGCGCGCTTCGTGAATCACGCCAAGCCGGCACTGCCGGGGCTGCGCGCCCAGGCCATCCACAACGACCTGAACCTGTACAACGTGCTGGTCGATCCTGCCGACCCCGACCGCATCGCCGGCATCCTGGATTTCGGCGACATGGTGCACGCGCCGCTGGTCAACGACCTGGCAGTGGCGGCGTCCTACCAGCTGGAGCCCGGCGACGACGCCCTGGCGCCCGCCGTGGCCTTCACGGCGGCGTATCACGCGGTCAGCCCGCTGACGCCGGCCGAACTGGACGTGCTGTTCGACCTGATGGTGGCGCGGCTGGTGATGGTGGTGGCGATCGGCGGCTGGCGCGCCGCGCGCTATCCCGAGAACAGCGCCTACATCCTGCGCAACAACGCGGTGTCGTGGGCGCGACTGCAGTCCTGCGACGGCATTGCCCGCGACGCGGCGCGCCAGCGCCTGCGCGCGGCGTGCGGCTTTCGATAAGAGGGCGGTGACCATGACTGTGACGCAACCCGGCGCGCCTGCTGCGGCCTTGCCCAACCTTCCCGCGAACGACGGCGGCGCCGCGCATACCGCCGCGCTGATCGCCCGCCGCCACCAGTTGCTGGGGCCGGCCTACCGCCTGTTCTACGAATCGCCCGTGCACCTGGTGCGCGGCGAAGGCGTGTGGCTGTACGACGCCCAGGGCAAGCCGTACCTGGACGCCTACAACAACGTCGTGCCGCTGGGCCACTGCCATCCGGCCGTGGTCCAGGCGATTGCCCGGCAGGCGGCGGTGCTGAACACCCACACCCGCTATGTGCACGAAACCGTGCTGGACTATGCCGAGCAATTGCTGGCGACATTTCCGCCCGGCCTGGGCCAGGTGATGTTCACCTGCACCGGCAGCGAAGCCAACGACCTGGCGCTGCGGATCGCGCAGGCGCATACCGGCGCCACCGGCCTGATCGTGACCCGCTTTGCGTACCACGGCGTGACCTTGTCGATCGCGCAGGCCTCGCCGTCGCTGGGCCGCTATGTCACGCTGGGGCCCGCGGTGCGGACCGTGGCGGCGCCGGATACCTACCGGCAGGGTCCCGATGCCGTCGGCCCGGCGCTGGCGCAGGCCGTGCGCGACGCGGTGGCGGATCTGGCGGCCCAGGGCCTGCGCCCCGCCGCGCTGCTGGTCGACACCATTTTCTCCAGCGACGGCGTGCAGGCCGCACCCGAGGGGTTCCTGCGCGAGGCCGTGCAGGCCATCCACGAAGCCGGCGGCCTGTTCATCGCGGACGAGGTGCAGGCCGGCATGGGCCGCACCGGTCAGGCGATGTGGGGCTTCATGCGGCACGGCATCGAGCCCGACCTGGTCACGATGGGCAAGCCATTGGGCAACGGCCATCCGGTGGCTGGCGTGGCCGCGCGCCCGCAGGTGCTGGAGGCGTTCGGCCGCAACGGGCGCTACTTCAATACCTTCGGCGGCAATCCGGTATCGGCCGCGGCCGGCCTGGCCGTGCTGCGCACGGTGCAGGAGGAAGCGCTGATGCAGAACGCCGAACGCGTCGGTCATTATCTGCGCGAGCGGCTGCAAGGCCTGGCCGCACGCCACGACCTGATCGGCGACGTGCGCGGCGCGGGCCTGTTCATCGGCGTCGAGCTGGTGCGCGACCGCCGCACGCGCGAACCCGCTACGCAAGCAGCCGCACGCGTGGTCAACGGCCTGCGCGACCGGCAGATACTGACCGGCAGCGCGGGCGAACACGCCAACACGCTGAAGATCCGCCCGCCGCTGCCGTTTTCCACGGCCGATGCCGACGTGCTGGTCGCCGCGCTGGACGAGACGCTGGCCGCGCTGTAGCGCCGCTGCAATGCAACAGGCCGCGGGCATTGGCTTGCCCGCGGCCTTTTCTATGGGATGAAACGCGGGCTATCCCCCGCGTCCCCGCCTTACTGCTTGACCGTCACGAACACCGGATTCGAATAGAACCACAGGTCGTTGTAGTTGCGCGCATTGATCGCGTTGAAGCGCGCGGCGTTGTCGGCCAGGTCCACCTTCAGGTCGGGCAGCGGTTCGCCGTTGGCGGTTTCGCCCGCCACGTCCGGCGCCAGGTTGGTGCCGCGCAGGCGCAGGTACTGGCTCTTGTCGGCGGTCAGCTTGACCTTGATGACGTTGTAGCCGTCCTTGTCCACCGTCCAGTCGGCGCGGGTGTAGCGCGCCAGCACGCGGGTGCTGGGGTTGGTGGCGTTGTCATAGGCCGGCGTGCCGGGCGCGGCGCGCGGGCCCACGTCGCCCACGATCAGGTCCACGTGGTTGACGGTGGGCTTGACGTAGGTGGGGTTGCCGCTTTCGATCGGGTACTCGTAGTGGTTGCTGTCCGGGCTGCGAAAGCGGATGGTCACTTCCACCTGTTCGCCCTTGGCCGCTTGCAGCTCGCCGCCCATGTAGGCTGTGCCCGCTGCGCCCTGCGCCTGGAATTCCAGGGCGTCGATCAGGTCGCCGAACACGCCGAACATGCGGCCGCTCTTCAAGCCGGCCACCACGGCCGCCATGTCCTTGCCGTCCTTCCAGACGTAGGTCTTGGCGTATTCGCCGGGGGCGTAGCCGCTGCTGTACAGGCCCGACGCGGTGCGGAAATGGAAGTCGGAATCGGCCACGTTCCAGATGCGCCGGCCTTCGCCCAGCAGCGCATCCCAGGTGCCGCCGACCTTGGCCACCAGGTAGTCCACGCCGCCGTAGGTGCGGTTGGGCAGGTTCACGGGCGTGTAGGCCTCGGCATAGCCGCCGCGGTCCGGTTCCATCTGGTTGCCGACCATGCCTTCGACGCCGAAGAAGATCGTCGGCGCCAGGTCGTGCATGTCACGCAGCTGGCCGATGGTGTATTTGCCGGCATAGCGCGACGGGTGGTTCAGCAGCAGGTAGCTGTCCGGATGCTTGTCGCGCAGCCATTGCAGCGCGGTCAGCGAGTCGGCGTGGGTGGTGAAGGCGCGCGGCTGGCCGGCCAGGTCGGCCACCAGTTGCGCGTCGAACAGGTTGGCCGCCTTGTTGGTGTACAGGTACTCGTATTCGGCCACCGCGCGCAGCGACTTGGCCGACATCGGGTCGTTCACGCCGATGCCGATGTTGACGTGGTCATGCGTGGGCATGTCCCATTCGAACGACGAGAAGATGATCTTGCCGGCGTAGCGGCCCGCCGCCTGCGCCTGCCTGATGAACGGCACTTCGTATTGCGCCATGCCGGTGGAAAACGGCACGGGGCCGCCGGGCAGGGCGACGCCGGTGTTGTCGCGGTCGGACATGCGCAGGTGATTCGACAGCGCGGCCCAGTCCAGTTTGTAGCGGTCGAACGCCTGGTCCAGCACGCTTTCCAGGGTCACCTGCGCGTCGTTGGACTGGATCGTGTGCACGTGCAGGTCTCCGGCGCTCCAGACGCCCGTCTGCACGGGCGGCGGGGCCGGCGGCGTGGGGGGGGTCACCGCGGGCGGCGGGGCCGCGGGGGTCTCGTCATCGTCATCGCTGCCGCCGCAGGCGCTCAGCAGGGTCACGCAAGCCAGCGACAAGGGCATGATGGCCCGCCGCAGGCGGGATACTTCGAACCGCATTTCAAACTCCAGCGTCAGGCGGCCTGCAAGGCGCAGGGCCGCGAAGGCCCGCACTATGGGGTGTCAGGGTGACGTGGAAATGACAGGGGCGGCCGTGGCTAGCGCTTGCGCGCCGCCGGAGCCTTGTCGGCGGCCCCTTGCGGCGTCTCGCCGGCCTCGGCCAGCGCCTGCTGGATGATGGCATTCGCGGTCCAGCGCGCCACCTCGGTGACCTCGGGCAGGTCCAGCCGCCAGATGTCCTTGAGCACCAGGAACACCTCGGTGCCGTAGACCAGCGACAGCGCCTGCGCCACGCGGTCCTGCTGCGCGGGTGTCAGCGTGCCGGCCAGCGGCGCGATGGCGCGCTTGAGGATGTCGACCCGGTGGCCGCGCACCAGCCGCGGTTCGTTGCCCGCGCGGCCGGCGCTGGCTTCGGCGTGCTGCTGCAGCGATACCTGGATGGCGGCGCGCAGCGGCGCTTCGTGCGCTTCCAGCCGTGGATACGCAAAGCGCAGCAGCTCATCGACCCGGGCGGCGGCATCCGCCGCCTTCGAGTCCCAGGCCAGGATCGGGCCCAGGCTTTCGTCCACCACGGCGGCGATCAGCGCGCTCTGGCTGGGAAAGTAGCGGTAGGCGGTGGCGCGCGATACCTGCGCGTGTTCGGCCAGTTCGGCCACCGACGGCGTGATGCCCTGCGCCATCAGCCGGTGCGCGGCGTCCAGCAAGATCTTGCGCATGCGGGCGCGCGGTCCGTGCGGCGGTTCGCCGCTGGCGGCGGCCTGCCGGCTGGCGGGGCCGATCAGGCGGGCGACGGCGGGGGGCGACTGGCGGTCGGCGGGAGTTTGACGTGAGACAGGTGTCTCAGTATGATTCTTTCGTCTCATTTCTAGATTCTACAGGCCCAGGCGGCCCCAGACATATCGAGGCGCGCACCGAGTGTAGCCGCCCGCGGAGGAGTCATGACGCAAGCGAACCGGCGGGTCTTCGTGGCCGCCACCTACGACACCAAGGGCCACGAGGCCGACTACGTCGCCGACCTGCTCAAGCGGGAAGGGCTGGACGTCATCACCGTGGACGTGTCCACCACCGGCGCCGCCAGCGGCGCCCGCGTGCAGGCGCGCGAGGTCGCCCGCAGCCATCCGCAGGGCGAGCAGGCCGTCTTCACCGGCGACCGCGGCACGGCCATCGCCGCCATGGCGCTGGCGTTCGAACGCTACGCCGCCGCCAACCCCGACATCGGCGCCTTGCTCGGCCTGGGCGGGTCGGGCGGCACCGCACTCATCACGCCCGCCATGCGCGCGCTGCCGATCGGCGTGCCCAAGCTGATGGTGTCCACCATGGCGTCCGGCAACGTCGCGCCGTACGTCGGCCCTTCGGACATCGCGATGATGTATTCCGTGACCGACGTGGCGGGCCTGAACCGCATTTCGCGCCGCGTGCTGGCCAATGCCGCAGGCGCCATCGGCGGCGCCTTCCGCCAGGCCGCCAGCGCCGCGGACGACGACAGCCGCCCCGCGGTCGGCATCACCATGTTCGGCGTTACCACGGCCTGCGTGCAGCAGGTGACGCCGCTGCTCGAATCGCGCTTTGACTGCCTGGTGTTCCACGCCACCGGCACGGGCGGCCAATCGATGGAAAAGCTGCTCGACAGCCACCTCCTGGCCGGCGTGCTGGACCTGACCACCACCGAAGTCTGCGACTTCTTGTTCGGCGGCGTGTTGGCCTGCACCGAAGACCGCTTCGGCGCGGTGGCGCGTACCCGCGCGCCCTACGTCGGTTCCTGCGGCGCGCTGGACATGGTGAACTTCGGCGGCATGGATACGGTGCCCGAGCGCTACCAGGGCCGTACGTTCTATCCCCACAATCCGCAGGTGACGCTGATGCGCACCACCCTGCAAGAAAACAAGCGGCAGGGCGAATGGATCGCCGCCAGGCTGAACCAGTGCGACGGCCCCGTGCGCTTCCTGATCCCGGAAGGCGGCGTGTCGGCGCTGGATGCGCCGGGCCAAGCGTTCTGGGACCCGCAGGCCGACGCCGCGCTGTTCGCGGCGCTGGAAGCCAACCTGGTGCAGACGCCCAACCGCCGCCTGATCCGCGTGCCTTGCCACATCAACGATCCGCTGTTCGCACAGACCGCGGTCGATCATTACCTTGAAATCGCTACACACTGAGGACCCCGCCATGCCGCGTTTTGACCGCCCCCAACTGCTGGACAAGTTCCGCGCCATGGTGCGCGACCGCACTCCCATCGTGGGCGGCGGCGCCGGCACGGGCCTGTCCGCCAAGTGCGAGGAATCCGGCGGCATCGACCTGATCGTGATCTACAACTCGGGCCGCTACCGCATGGCCGGGCGCGGCTCGCTGGCCGGGCTGCTGGCCTATGGCAACGCCAACGAGATCGTGGTGGACATGGGCCGCGAAGTGCTGCCCGTGGTCAAGCACACGCCGGTGCTGGCGGGCGTGAACGGCACCGACCCGTTCTGCGATTTCGACGTGTTCCTGGACGACCTGAAGCGCCAGGGCTTTGCCGGCGTGCAGAACTTCCCCACCGTCGGCCTGATCGACGGCAACTTCCGCGCCAACCTGGAAGAAACCGGCATGGGCTACGCGCTGGAAGTGGACATGATCCGCCGGGCCCACGACAAGGGCATGCTGACCACGCCGTATGTGTTCAACGAAGACGACGCCGTGGCCATGACGCAGGCCGGCGCCGACATCATCGTGGCGCACATGGGCCTGACCACCGGCGGCTCGATCGGCGCCGAAACCGCGCTGACGCTGGACGACTGCGTGGCCGCCATCGACCGCATCGCGGCCGCGGCGCTGTCGGTACGCCCCGACGTGATCGTGCTGTGCCACGGCGGCCCCATCGCCACGCCTGCCGACGCAGCCCACATCCTGCAGCATTGCAAGCACTGCCATGGTTTCTACGGTGCCAGCTCGATGGAACGCCTGCCCACCGAGCAGGCCCTGACCGCCGCCACGCGGGAATTCAAGCAACTGACGTTCTAAGGTTTCCGCTCACCTCCCGCCGGCCCGCGCACGCCACGCTGCGGGGCCGGCGCTTGCCCAGGAGTCCGCATGCCGCATACCGTCTACACCAGCGCCATCATCCAGGCGCCGCTGGCCACCGTCTGGCCGCTGTTTCGCGATTTCAACGGCCTGGCCGGCTGGCACCCGGGCATCGCCCAAAGCCACCTGGAAGCGGATGGACGCCACGACGCCGTGGGAACGGTGCGCTACCTGACGCTCAAGCCGTCCGGTTTCGTGCGCGAGCAACTGCTGATGCTGGACGACCCCGGCACCGCGCTGCGCTATTCCATCATCGAGACCGACCTGCCGATGCGCGACTACATTGCCGGCGTGGCGTTGCGCCCCGTGACGGAGGGCGGCGTGACGCTGGTGGAATGGTGGGCGGACTTTCGCGTGGAAGACGGCGCGGACCTGCAGGCGGTGGCGACCGCCGTCGGCCAGGGCGTGTTCGCGGCGGGGCTGGCGGCGCTGAACGAGACATTGCGCGGCTGACCGGCACACGGCACGGCGGCCGCC
>NZ_JCBANA010000102.1:0-18551 GCF_059760725.1 Achromobacter sp. 1014246743 | reverse complement strand
TGCCCGGGCGGGGCAGGCACGGCACTTGCGCCGACATCCAGGGCGCCCGCGTCATCGCGCAGGGCGCAACGCAAGGAGACCAGTCATGAGCAAGACAGATGCGGGTAGCAAGGCTGGCGCCGGGGCGCCGGAGGGCGGCAAGGCGAACACGCCGCAGGATGAGACCGATGCCGCCCGCCGCAGCGGGCAGTTGGGGTCGGACAAGCCGGGGACGGACAAGGCCGCGGCCCCCGCGCGCGGCGCCGACAAGACGCCGCACCCGGATGGGCCGGAATACGAGGAAGGGGGGCAGTATCCCGGCACGCGCAAGCCGGGAGGGCGCTCGTAACGGTCGGGTGCAAGGCGTCGGCTGCGACGGGCGCCACGGACGGCGTCAGTCGTTTTCCGCGCCCAGTCGAAACAACAGCACGATGCAATGCAGCGCCGCCAGGCCGACCAGGCCGTAGGCGACGCGCGCGGCCATCGCCGAGGGCAGGACGCGCGCAAACACGTCCAGGTTGACGGCGGCGATCAGGCCGCAATTGACGCCGCCAGCCACCAGGGCGATCAAGGCAATCCAGTCCAGCGGCCCCAACGTGCGTCGGCCCGTCGGCTCGCGCAACGCGGGGTCGCCCGGGCCGGCGGTCACGTCGTCGTCGTCGTCATAGGCGTACATGGTCTGTTCCTTTGCCCACCGCAGGTAAATCCTGCACGGCGTGGCGTTTATTGCGTCGTTGCCGATGTGGCGGAGGGGGGCGCGTGGGGACCCGGCCGTGGCGGTTGCCCGCCAGCTTACGTCTGGTCACTTGCAGACACGCTCAGCAAGCGCCGTGCCGTGGGGCGCGTACAGGCATGGCAGTTGCTGCCTTTTTTTGCATGGCCAATGCCGCGCCGTGCTGAGAGGAGAGAGTCATGTCCCTGATTGTTGCCGCACGCTTCCAGACCTTCGATGCCGCCAGCCTGGCGGCCCAGCGCCTGCGTGACGAAGGTTTTTCCGAAGACGATTTCCATACGTTCTACCTCAACTCGGCGGGCGAACATGCGCGTTATCCGATCGGCGGCGATCGCGTGGCGGACCCGGACGCGAGGGGGGCGCACCTGGGCGCGCTGGCCGGCGCGTCGGCGCTAGGGCTGGTGTTCGCCCTGATCGGTGGGCTGGCCGCGCTGTGGCTGGGCGCGGCGGTCCTGGTCGTTGTTGCCGCGGCGGGCGCGGGTGCCTACCTGGGGGCGCTGGGCGGGGCGCTCTGGGTGGCGGGGCGCAGCAAGCGCGCGTTGGCCACGACCCCGCAGGCCCCCGGCATGCACCCGGCCGTCCGTCCGGCGGGCGTCATGCTGGCGCTGCCGGTCGCGCCCGGACAGGAAGCCCTGGCGCGCCAGGTGCTGCGTGAAACCGGGGGCCGCGATATCGAGCGCGCCCAGGGTCGCTGGCTGGAGGGCAAATGGGAAGACTTCGATCCCCTGACCCCCCCGCGCCACGTCGAGGCGCCGTCCACGCTGGCGCAATAGGCGGCCGCGTGGGACCAGGCCGGCCCCGGCAAGTAGGGGGCACGGGGTGGGCACGGCGCTTGCTGCATGGACGCCGACCGCGCCACCCGGCGTCGGCACCCCATCCATGCAGAGAGGAATCGCCATGAACAAGGATCAAGTGAAGGGCCGAGTCAACGAGGCCGCGGGCAAGGTGAAGGAAGTGGCGGGCAAGGCCACCGGCAGCACGTCGACCGAAATCAAGGGCGTGGCCCAGAAGGTCGCTGGCAAGACCCAGGCAGCCTATGGCGACGCCAAGGAAAAGGCCCAGAAGTAAACGCTGCGGGACTCGTCGGGCGCCGCGCCTTCACCGGTGCGGCGCCCGTTGCCCATGGCGGGTGGGGTCGGCGGGCGACCCAGGCTACTGCCGGCCCACGATCACGCCGAACAGGAAGGCTGCGCCGGCCACCAGGCCGACCGCCTGCCAGGGACGCGCGTGGATATATTGCTCGGTGCAGTCGATGGTTTCGCGCACCATGTCGTGCGCGGTGTCGGAAGCGTCCCGCAGGCTGCGGCGGGTGTCGCGCAACTGGTCGGCCAGGCGTGCCTTGAGCGCGTCGAGGTCGGTCGCGGAAGCGTCGCTGAGCGTGGCTTCCAGGTCGTCGATCCAGCTTTCGGGATGGCGACGCCGTCCGCGCGCGCCGCTGTCGTCCGGGCCGTGCTCGGGAAAGTCCGAGGGCAAGGGGGTATGGGTGTTGGCCATCGATAGCTCCTGGGTAGGCGTTGGGGGAATGTTCTTTTTACCCAGCAAGCGCCGCGCCTGCCATCAACGCCACATCCGCTTTCAATTCTGACGGTCGTCGGATGACGCCGATGCGGCCCGCGCCGCAGCATGAAAGCAAGTCAAAACGGGAGTGCCAACATGAAATCGACCAAGACTGCTCGCAAGACCGCCGCCACGCCCGGCGGCAAGAAAATGGCGCAAGACGCGCCCGCGGCCGCTGCCAAGGTGCTGCCGCCGCAAAGCCCCGTCGATGTGCCGCAATTGCCGCCCAAGCCCACGGCGTCGACGCCGGACGAGGCGGCCCGCGACATCCGACGCGCCGTGGACGACCAGACCGAATCCAATTGGGCCGATGGCGCCGCGCCGCAGCCGCGCGCCAGGAACGCCAGGTCGTCGATTCTTTGACGACGCCCGCCGCGCAGCCGGGAACGCCGCGGGCGGCCTCGCGTCCGGCCATTTCCAGGCAAGCCCGGCGCTTGTGTTGAGACCGCCCGGCATCAGGCCTGGCCCAGGAACGCCAGCAAGCGCCGTTCGTCGGCCGTCAGGCCGCGCGGGCCGGCCGGTGCCGGGCCGTGGGCAGGCAGGCGGCCGGCCAGGTAGGTGTCGAGGATCAAGGGATGGACATAGCAGGCGCGGCACACGGCCGGCGTGTTGGCCAGCCGCTGCGCGACCTGCTTGATCACGTCCACCACCGCTTGCTTGGCCTGGCGCTCGTCGACATACGGCCGGCGTTGCAGTGCGGCGTAGGCCAGCACCGACCCTGCCCAGGTGCGGTAGTGCTTGGCCGTGAAATCGGCCGCGCCTGCCTCGCGCAGATACGCGTTCACCCGTTCGGAATCCACGGCATGCGGCTTGCCGTCTTCGTCCAGGTACTGGAACAGCTGCTGTCCGGGGATATCGAGGCAGCGCTTGATGATGCGGGCGATGCGGCGGTCGGTGACGGTGACGTCGTGTTCCACGCCGCTCTTGCCGCGAAAGCGAAAGCGCAGCCGGTCGCCGCGCACCGTGGCGTGGCGCCGTGTCAGCGTCGTCAGGCCATATGAGCGGTTGGCGCGCACGTATTCGCGGGCGCCGATGCGGATCAGCGTGTCGTCCAGCAATTGCACGACCACGGCGGTGATCCGGGCCTGCGCCAGCCCCGCGATCCGCAGGTCGCGCGCGACCTGGCGGCGAATGCGCGGCAGGCTCGCGCCGAACTCGCGCAGGCTGTCGTATTTGTCGGCATCGCGCTGCCGGGCCCAGGCGGGGTGGTAGCGGTATTGCTTGCGGCCGCGGGCATCGCGGCCGGTGGCCTGCAGGTGGCCCCACGGCAGCGGGCAGATCCACACGGCTTCATAGGCGGGCGGGATGGCCAGGCTGCGGATGCGCTCCAGCTCGGTGCGGCGGGTGATGCGCCGGCCGGCGGTGTCCAGGTAATGGAAGGTGGCGCCGTTGACCCGCACCCGGCTGTAACCGGGCAGGGTGTCGTCCATGTAGACGAGTTTGCCGTGGACGGCCGGGGCCGCGGCCTTGGCGCGGGGAAGCTTCGCGGGGGATGTCGTGGCGTGTGCCCTGGGTGATGCCATGTCGGCCTCCTGCAAGTCGCGCCAGCCCCAGCAAGCGCCATGCCTGTGCCGGCTGCAACGGCTTGGGCACGGCGCTTGCTGTTCTGGCAGCCTGGGTAACGGAAGGAGCTTTTGCATGGCGAAGACGCTACAGGACTTCAATGTGGCCATCCTGGTGGTGGACGGTTTTGAACAGGTGGAACTGACGGGGCCGCGCGACGCGCTGCACGATGAAGGCGCGCGCACCGTCATCGTGTCGGCCAGGCGTGGGCCGGTGCAGGGCATGCATCACAACGACCCGGGCGACCATTACGAGGCCGACCTGATCTTCGCCGAGGCGCGCGAAGAGGCGTTCGATGCGGTGCTGCTGCCGGGCGGTGTCGTCAATGCGGATGAGATCCGGCTGCATCCCAAAGCGCGAGAATTCGTGCAGGCGATGCACGAAGCGGGCAAGCCGCTGGCCGTGATCTGCCATGGCGCCTGGCTGTTGATTTCCGCCGGCCTGGTCAAGGGCCGGAAGATGACCAGTTGGCCTTCGTTGGCCGATGACCTGCGCAATGCGGGCGCCGACTGGGTGGATGAAGAGGTGGTGGTGGATGGCCGGTGGATCAGCAGCCGCAAGCCGGACGACATTCCCGCCTTCAACCGCGAGATCCTGCGCGTGTTTGCGCTGGTGCGCCATTGAGTGGCGGCGCGGTGCCGGGTACGTGGGGCCGGAGGGTTCCGGCTTCGCCCAAAGCAGCACCTTTACAGGAGAGTGCCATGTCTGCCGATCTGCGTTTGCATGTTCCGCCCAAGCCGGAACCTATTCCGCCGGGCTCGCCGCCGGGCGACCTGCCGGTTGATCCCGATACCGATGAGCCGGAGGTGGACCTGCCGCCGCTCGAGCCGCCGGTGAAGGAAAGACTCGCGCGTTTCCATTGATTTGCGTCAGCCGAATCGACGCACCCACCAAGAAAAAAGGATCAAATCATGTCCACCATTTTGCTGATCATTCTGATTTTGCTGCTGATCGGTGCCGTGCCCGCGTGGCCGCACAGCCGTAGCTGGGGCTATTACCCCAGCGGGTTGCTGGGGATCGTGGTCATCGTGCTGATCGTGTTGCTGCTGATGGGGCGAATATAACGGCTGCGGACGCCTTGCCAAGGTAAGGCATCCGCTTCGCGGCATCAGGCGCGCCGGGCCGCCGGCCTGGGCGCCTGTGCCGCGGCAAGCCGCCCGCGGTGCTTGAGCCGACGGCGGCTGATCCAGATGACCAGCCCGGTCACGAAGAACAAGAGCGGCAGCAGGCCCAGCACCGCGGTCAGGATGCGGCTGGGCAGTCCGAACAGGCTGCCGGAATGCAGCGGGAACATCACCGCCAGCAGGCGTTGGCCGGCCGTGCCCGACAAGGGGTCGACCGCCGACGCCAACGCGCCGCTGCGCATATCGATGAACAGGCGCAACGTGCCCACCGGCTGCCAGTCGTCGGCGCGGCGCATGCGGGCCTGGTAGACGCCATTGGCGGCATCGCGCCGCAGCATCACCAGTGTGGCGGTGGCAGGCGCCGCCTCGCGCGCCTTCGCGGCCGCGCCATCCCAACCCAGTTCCGTTTCGTCCGCGCCCAGCGGTGCCCGCTTTGCCGCGCGCGCATCCACCGGCACGCTCATCACGCTGGAAACCCATTGGCGACCCAGTTGCGGCAGCCCCATGAAAAAGCCGGTGCCCGCGACCACCAGCAGGAACACGGCCGAGACCAGGCCGGCGGCGCGGTGCAGTTCATAACTGGTACGAAACGCGCCGACCCCGCGCGTGACCGAGACCGAGCGGCGCCAATGGCCCGGACGCGGCCAGGCCAGGTACACGCCCGCCAGCAGCAATACGATCCAGGCCACCGCCAGCCAGCCCAGCACTTCACGGCCGGTCTTGCCCTGCAAAAGCGTCATGTGCCAGCGTAGCAGCAAGGGCATGACGTGGGCGCGGTCCAGCGACACCGCATCGCGGTTGCGGCTGGCCAGCAACTGGCCCGAGCAGGCGTCCACGCCGGCCTCGTTGTCGGCCGTGGCAGCATGCTTGAACTGCACGCGGTAGCTGTCGACGGCCGATTGCGGCAGGGTGATGGCATTGACCGCGGCACCCGGCCAGGCCTGCTGCACGGCTTGCGCCGCGGCCGATGGGGGCAAGGGCGCGGCGCATGTGCCTGCCCGGTTGCGCAACATGGCCGAATTCAGCCAGCCGTCAAGTTCGTGGTCAAAGGCCAGCAGGCTGCCCGACAGGCCGGCCAGCACCAGCACCACGCCCAGGATCAAGCCCACCCACCGGTGCAGGGTGGACAGGGCAGTGCGCAGGGTCTTGCGGAGCTTGGCTTTCATGACGCGTTCAAGGGCGGGACGGGCAGGTGGCGCGCAATTGTACCGAGGCGTACTATGAGCCGGCCTGTTTTTTGGCGGCCTGCACCGCCGCCCCCGCACTCCCGACTCCAACCCGCAGCAACATGAAGATCCCCCTCCTGATCCTGATCGAAAGCGTGCATGATTTCCTGCCCGCCATCGAAGACCGCGGCTTTCGCTGCGTGCTTGCCACCACCCCCGAACAACGCGCCCGCGCCATCCGCGAACATGCCGACGAGATCCGCGTGGTGCTCACGCGCGGGGCCACCGGGTTTCATGCCGACGAAATGGCGGCATTGCCCAGGCTGGAACTGATCTGTTCGCTGGGCGTGGGCTTCGAGAACATCGATGTGGCCGCAGCGCGGGCGCGCGGCCTGCGGGTCACGCATGGCCCGGGCGCCAATGCGACCTCGGTGGCCGACCATGCCATGGCGTTGCTGCTGGGCGCGGCGCGGCACCTGCCGCAGGCCGATGCCTGGGTGCGACAGGGCCACTGGAACGGCTTCATGGGGCCGCAGGTGTCCGGCAAGCGGCTCGGCATCCTGGGGCTGGGCACGATCGGCCTGGAAATCGCCAAGCGCGGCGCGCAGGGCTTCGGCATGACGGTGGGCTACTACAACCGGCGGGCGCGTCCTGAAAGCGGCTACACCTGTTACGACAGCCCGCGGGCGCTGGCCGCCGCGTCAGACTTCCTGGTGGTGGCCACGCCGGGCGGGGCCGACACGCGCCACCTGGTCGATGCGGCGGTGCTGGATGCGCTGGGGCCGCAGGGCTATCTGGTGAACATCGCCCGCGGCAGCGTGGTCGACACCGAGGCGCTGATCGCCGCGCTGGCCGAACGCCGCATCGCGGGCGCGGGGCTGGACGTGGTGGAGGGCGAACCGGTGGTACCGCCGGCGCTGTTCAAGCTGGACAACGTGGTGCTGACGCCGCACAGCGCGGGCCGTTCGCCCGAAGCGGTGGCGGCGACGGTGGCGTTGTTCCTGGAAAACGCCACCGCGCATTTCCACGGCAAGCCGGTGCTGACGCCCGTGCCGGGTTCGCAGGATGGCTAGTGCGAGAACATGATCGGCACGGTCATGCTTTTCAGGATGGATGCGGTGGCCCCGCCCATCGCCCATTCGCGCAGCTTGCTGTGGCCGTAGGCGCCCATCACGATCAGGTCGGCGCTGTAGTCGGCCGCCGCATTCAGGATGGTGCTGCCGACGCCCACGCCCTTGATGTCGCGGCGCACGTGGTCGGGCGCCGGCATGCCCTGGGCGATGCAATAGGTGGCCAGGTCTTCGAACGGCACGGCTTCTCCCTTGCGGGTGGCGGCGCCTTCGTCCATGGTCAACACCACCAGGTGCGAGGCCGACCGTAGCAGCGGGGCGGCGTCCGCCAGGGCGCGCGCGGCTTCGCGGCTGCCGTCCCAGCAGACCAGCACGCGGTCGCCGATCACCGGGAATTCGCCGCTGGACGGCACCACCAGCACGGGGCGACCGGCCGTCAGCAAGGCCTGTTCGACGAATTCGGTTTCGTGCGCGGCCTCGACGTCTTCGCGGTTTTCCTGGCTGACGATGATGAGGTCGCTGGTGCGGCCATATAGCGCCACCGTGGCGCTGGGAGTGCTGTCGCCGGCGCGTACCACCGCGGGCACATCCGCGTTGGCGGCCGCTTCCAGAAAGGCGTTCTGCACCGCACCGCGATTCTGCGACTGCAGGTCGCGCATCACGCTCAGCGTCTTGGACATCAGCACGGATTCGCCGTAGTAGTACTGCGGCGGCGCCGAACTGGCATAGATGCCGACCAATTCGGCCTTGTGGCGCTTGGCCAGGGCCAGCGCGACGTGCGTGCGGCGGGCGCAATCGAACCCGTGGTCCAGGTGGACGGAAATGCGGCGATACATGGCGGCCTCCTTTTCAGCGCGACAGGCCTTCATCGTTGCGCGTTCCGGGCAAGCGGCCTTTGATGCGCATCAAGCCGACTGCACTTAGGCGGGGCCGACGCAAGCCTGCCGCTTCGCAAGCCCGGGTGGCGGCCCGCGCCCGGCGCCAGGCTCGTCGCGGGCCGGTCAGGCCTGCTGCACGCGTTCGCGCAATTGCCTGACCTGGCGCGCCTGCTGTGCGATGCGGTCCAGCGGCCCGGCCAGGGTGGGCGCGGCCGCCGCCAGCGCCGCGGGCACCGCCAGTTGCCGGATGTCGGCGGCGGGCGCGGCTTCCTGCGGATGCAGGGCCTGCGCCAGCGCCTGGCCGTAGTCGCGCAGCAGCGGGGCGGCGGCGTTGTCCGGCGCCAGCGCGGGCTGGATTTCCAGCACGGTGCCGGCCGCGGTGACGCGGCGCATCGCGCTCAGCAGGTTCACGGCGGTGTCGACGTTGCGGTCGCGGTGCACCGGATTCTGCTGCAGGCGCTGCAACGAAGCCTCGGCGTTGTCCGCCGACAGGCAGGCCAGGCGCCGCAGGCCGACGATGTCCTCGGCCGCGCCCGCGCCGCTCTTGTCGCGGGTCAGCGCCAGGGTGTAGGCGGCATGGCGATCGAGCGCGCGGCTGAGCGCGCCTGCCAGTTGGCGCGGTTCTTTCTCGGGCCACACCAGAAAGCCCACCAGCAGCGCCAGTACCCCGCCCAGCACGCTGTTGAAGGCGCGCAGCGCCGCCAGCATGGGCTCGTAGATGTCGGGCTGCTGGATATGGCTGACCAGCACGAACTGCGAGGTCAGGAAAAACGTGAACAGGGCGTAATGGATGGTGCGGGCGGCGAACGTGCCCAGGGCGATGGGCAACACCGCCAGCGCCACCGACAGCGGCGTGGTCAGCAGCAGGCCCAGCAGCGAGGCGCCGATGGCGCCGGCCACGCTGCCGATGACGCGTTCCACCGTGCGCTGCCAGGTGGTGGCGAAATATGGCTGCAGGATGAACACCAACGTCAGCGACATCCAGTAGCCGTGGTTGACGGCAAAGGTCTTGGACAACGCCACGGCGATGGTGGCGCCGATGCCCACGCGCAGCGCGTGGCGGAAGGCATCGGATTCGAAGCGCAGGTTCTGCCGCAGGCTGCGCCACGCTGCGCGCGCGGGCGAATCGGCGCGCGCGGCCAGCGCCGGCACATCCGGCGCGCCGTCGCGGTCGAACAGCGCCTGCATGACGGCCTGCGCGTTCTGCAGCAGGCGGTCCAGCACCGGCACCATGGTCGCCAGGTCCGGGGCATAGGCCATGGCCGCCCCGCGCAGCTCGTGCAGGCCGGCGCCGAAGTGCGCCAGCCGTTCGCGCAGGCAGTCGGCCTGCTTGGCATCGGTGACGTCGGACGTGCTGGCGATGGCGTTGGCCACGCTGGCGTAGCGGTGGAAGGTGTGCGACAGGTTGGCGCCCGCGCCCCGACCCAGCCAGCGCGGCGCATTCGATTCCAGCAGGTCGGCGGCCGCGACCAGCGCGATGAAGCTGTCTTCGGCGTTGTCCAGCAGATAGAACAGCTGCTGCGCGCGGGCGCGGCGCGATGGCCGCGCGTCCTGCACTTCGCGGATGCGGCCGCGGGCGGCTTCCAGGGCGGCGCGCAGGGCGCTGCGCTGGGACCGGGTGACGGCGCTCCAGGCTTGCGGCCCGCCGGCGGGGGCCAGGCCGGAATACATGCGCGCCAGGGCGTCACCGAAATCGGCCAGGCCGCGGTAGCAGTGCGCTACCGCGTGGGTGGCGTCCTTCCAGGGGCGGCGGCGCCAGACCAGCGCCGTCATCACGATGGCCCACAGCGCACCGGCCACGAAGAACAGGGTGTACGACAGGCTGGCGGCCAGCGTGGGCGCCGGCAGCTCGGCGGCCACCACGAAGCCGGCCGACAGCAGCGTGCCGACAATGGCCGCCGCCGGCCCCAGCACCCGCAGCAGGCCGCCGAAGGTGCAGCAGACGAACGTCAGCGGCAGCAGCAGCCACAGGTGGCCGGCGCTGGCGCTGGCCAGAAAGCAGAACAGGGCGCCGATCAAGCCCAGCGCCAGCATCGACCCTGCTCGTTGGCGCAGCGGGCCGCCCGGGTCGCCAAAGCAGGCCCAGAAGGCGGCAATCGCCGTCCAGCCCAGGCGAGGCTCGTGGGCCAGCACCGCCAGGATGACGGGCGCGGCGCTGATGGCCGCGGCTTGCAGGGCGTCCAGCCACAGGACATTGCGCAAGGCATTGCGCCAGCGGGAAATCAGGGTAGTCACGCGGAATGCCAAAAAAAACGCAACGCTACCATGTCGACAAGGCAGAAAAATAATGAATTTTCTGAGTGTCCGATTATCGGGATGTTCATGAAAGATCAGGCTTGAATACTCCTGGTTACATATGTGTGACTTTGGCGCCGCATGCGCGCACAATCGCTGGAATAAATGTTCGAAATCGCATAAAAAAACAGTGGCGATCGAATAGCGAGTGCGCTGGGTAAGTAACGCTAGGCAGTATGAATCCTCCTGCAAGCCGAATGTGAATACTCATGTCCAACGTGCCTCGGTCTGCGCCCGGACAGCGCAGGCCGTACTCCGAGGCACTTAAGGAGCAAACATGACGCCCAATCACGAGGCTTCCACAAGCTCGGTGGTCAGCGACGACGAAGTCGCTGCCATGATTACCGGCAAAGAGGGCCTGAGGGTGTTGCTGCAACCTCAGGTGGATTTACTGACTGGCCGTATAGTCTCGGCCGAAGCGTTGGCGCGTTGGCAACATCCGCGATTGGGCATCGTCATGCCCGCCGAATTCATACCCACCGTCAACCGGCTGGGGCTGGACCGCACGCTATTCGAACGGGTGGCGCAGCGGGCCATCGACATGATTCTGACCATGCGCCGCGCCGGCATGGCGATACCCGTGGCCATCAATGCCCCGGCGTCCACCTTGTCCGATGAACGGTCGGTCGATTTCCTGCTGGCCCGTATTCATGCGGCTGAACTGCCCGCGTCCTTGCTGCGGGTGGAATTGACCGAAGACCAGCCCATCAAGGAACTGGAAGCCCTGCGCGCGACGCTGGCCAGGCTGGAAGAAGCGGGTTGCGAGGTCAGCCTGGACGATTTTGGTACCGGCCATGCGTCCCTGAAATTGCTGTCCGCCATTCCCTTGTCCGAAGTGAAGATCGACCAGTATTTCGTCACCCGCATGCGCCGCAGCGCGGTGGCGTTCGAGGTCCTGCGCACCGCCGCCGAGCTGGCCACCCGGATGGGCTGGCGGGTGGTGGCCGAGGGCGTCGAGAACGTCGCGGACATTCCCGCGTTGCGCGCCGCTGGCTGCCGTTATGGGCAGGGCTATGCGCTGGGCCGGCCGATGCCGCTGGATGATCTGTTGATGCGCCTGCGCGTGCAGCGCGACCGCGGCGAGCCGCTGGCGGCGCCCGCCAGCTATGCGTCCGCCTGGCTGGACGCCTTCGACCCGCAGGACGCCGAAACCGGCCTGCCGGCGCACGTCACTACCCAATAGCCGCCTGGCCAATCAGGGTCTGACCCGCCCGGGCAGGCCTGGCCGCCATTTCTACCCCCCGCATCCCGAAATTACCGGGGCCGCAACGGCCTGGCCGGGGTGCGGCGCCTGCCCACTCCGGGCGGCGCCGGCTTTGGGCACGTCAGTTGCTACGTCCTGTATGGCGGAATGGTTCCGCCTACTAGGAGACTTGCAATGGCAAACCCGAATCAGCCCGACCAGCAGAAGCAGCCCCAGAAGCAGCAGACGCAGGAAAGCCCGAAGGATCGTGACCAAGCGGGCCAGCAACAGCCCGGCCAGGGCGGCCAGCAGATGGACAAGGACGGCAAGCCGGGTCAGCAACCTGGGCAAGCCGGCCAGCAACGGTCGCAAACCCAGCGCTGATGCGCTGATGGCATTCGAGTGAGCCCGCGCTGCGGCGACGGCTGGCAGATGCAGGGTGAGTGACGGCGATGCCCGTGTGGGGAAACCTGTGCGGGCATCGCCGTATCCACCGCCATGGCAGACCGACCGTCTGCGCCGCCGCGCCCGTCGTTGATGGCCGCGTACTGGTGACGCCGCACGCCTTGCGCCGGGTGGGCTCGGTCGGTAAGGTGCTGGCAAGTCCCTTTATTTCGTGCCGTGACGCGCTGGCGTTGCGGTCACCCTACAGGATCCCCGATGAGTTTGCCTTCCGCTACGCCGCGCCTGCGTTCGCCCCTGGGCATGGCCCTGGCCATTGTCGTGCTGCTGGCTGCCGTGCTGGCGGTGCTGGCGGTGGCGGCCACGCGCATCGTCGAGCTGCGCGTGGCCAACCTGCTGGGTTCGCGCACCCAGGTGGGCGATGTGCAGGTGGGATGGCGGCAGGTGGTGCTGACCGACGTGAAGGTCCCTGGCAGTGGCGATGCGGCGCCGGCCAGTGCGCGGCGCGTGGTGGCGGAACCCGAATGGATGTCGTTCCTGCAGCACGAGGCCGTGTTCCGCAAGGTCACGATCGAGGGTTTCGATTTTGCGGTGGTGCGAGCGCCCGACGGCGACATGCAGATCGCCCCGGCGCTGCAGGCGGCGCTGCGCGAGGCCGATGGCGGCAACAACCCCACGCGGCGCAAGAATCCCGTGCGGATCGACGACATCGTGCTGCAGGATGGCCGGCTGGACTTCTTCGACGCGGCCATTGCGAAGCCGCCGCATCGCATACCGTTCAACAACGCCTCGGCGCGCCTGCGTCCGCTGGTCCTGCCGGCCGATGGCCAGCGCAGCGACATGGAGTTCAAGGGCTCGGTCGAGGACAACCGCAACGGTGCGGCCACCGTCACGGCGACCGGCTCGCTGGAAGTCGGCGCCACCGACGCCGACATGAAGGTGGCCGTGCGCAATATGGACATCCGCTATGCCGCGCCGTACCTGGCGGAAAACGGCGCGGGCTCGTTGACGGGCGGCGCGATGGATCTGGATATGCAGACCACCATCGTCAAGCGCCAGTTGAAGGCCTCGGGCGTGGTGGCGCTGCGCGGCTTGAAGTTCAGCGGCGACGGGTCGCTGTTTTCGCTGCCGCGCAAGGCGGTGCTGGCTGCCATGCAAGACCGCAATGGCGCGCTGCGCATGGAATTCAGCCTGTCAGGCAGCCTGGACAACCCCAAGTTCTCGGCTTCGCGCGGGTTTGCGGCGCAGATCGCGCGTGGGGTCGGCCACGTGCTGGGCGTGGGGGCCGAAGGCGCGGCCAGCGGCGTCGCCGGCGCCGTCAAGGACGTCGGCGACGCGATCTCGGACCTGCTTTCGCCCGGATCCGACAAGCGCTGATCCCGCGCAAGGGCCGAACGCACGGATCGATGGCGGGCCTGCCAGGCGCCGTCAGAACCGGTAGTTCGCGCTCAGTTCCACGCGGCGGCCTTCGCCCAGCAACCATTGCGTCTGGTTGTAGTAGGCGGTTTCGGCGTACTGGCGGTCAAACACATTGAACGCCCGCAGCGCCAGCGTCAGGTCGCGGCGCGGCTCCCATTGCAAGGCCAGGTTGGTGGTGGTGTAGCCCGCCATCTCCAGCCGATTGGCCGCGTCCGCGTACCGCTTGCCCACGTAGCGCACGCCGGCGCTGGCCGTCCATTGCGGCGCGAACTTCCAGCTGACCCAGGCATTGGCCACGCGCTCGGGCACGTCGGTGGGCACATTGCCCGCCCGCGACACGGCCGCGCCATTGACGGATTCACTGAAGTCGTCGTAGCGCGCCCGCAGCACGGCGGCGTTCAGGTCCACCCGCCAGGCCGGGGTCAGCGCGACCCCCAGCGTGGCCTCCAGCCCGCGCGACGATTGCTCGCCTACCTGGATGCGCAGCGACGGATCATTGGGGGCGCGCGTCACCAGGTTGTTCTTGCGGATATGGTAGGCCGCCAGCGTCCATTGACCCTGGTTGTCCCAGAACGTCTGCTTGACGCCCACTTCCACCTGGCGGCCCTTGGACAGCTCGAAATCCTTGTTGGCCGGCGACAGCAGCAACAGGCTGCCGATGGGGTCGGCGGCTTCGGCGTACTGGCCATAGACCGACAGCGTGGGCAGTACGTCGTAGACGGTGCCGATGCGCCAGCCGACGTTGTTGAAGGCGGTGTCGAACGCCGTCTGCCCGGCGACCAGGTCGCGCCGTTTCAGGTCGATATGGTCGTAGCGCAAGCCCCCCAGCACCGACCAGCGCTCGGTCAGCATCAACCGGTTTTCGGCGAACAGCGCGTATTGATCGGCCGTGTTGCGGTAGCGCGGCGTGGTGCCGGCTACGTTGATGAAGCGGCCGTGATCCACGTCGTACGGATCCACCAGCGACGTGCCTGAGTAGGGCGAGTTGTTGGTGTGCTTGAGCGAGGCCCGGTTCACCTCAAAGCCCACCGCCACCTTGTTGGCCAGGCCGAACAGGTGGCCGTCGAAACTGGCGTCGGTGACGGTGCCGACCTGCTGCTGGTCGTGGCGGATGTCGGTGTAGCCGCTGCGCTGGATCAGGCCGCTGGCCGGCTGCCACGTATAGTTTTCGGCGTCGCGGTAGTCGCGGTCGCTGCCGATGTAATAGACGCGGCTGCGCACCCGGGTGGCGGGGTTGGGCGTCCATTCGGCCTTCAGTTCCGTGCGGCTGTCGCGGTAGATGATCTTGCTGTCGGCCACGTTGTAGTTCTTGCCGCGCAGGCTGTAGTCGATGTCGCCGTTGATCAGCGGGGTGCCGAAGTAGCGCGTCGGTTCCTGCCAGGCGTAGGCCTGGGTCAGGGTGAAGTTCAGGTCGGGCGACACGTCCAGGCGCAGCGCGGCGGTCACCGCGACATCTCGCGAATCGCCCAGGCTGATGCCCGAATTGCTGTGATTGCCGCTGAGGTCCAGCCGGTACGACCATTTGTCGTCCAGCGCGCCGCCGCTGCCAAAGCCCAGGCGCTGCGTGTCGTGGGTGCCGACGGTAGTCTGGATCTCGTTTTCGATGGGGCCGCGCGTGGGCTTCTTGGGAATCACGTTGACCACGCCGCCGATCGCGCCCTCGCCATACAGCACCGAGGCCGGGCCGCGCAGTACTTCGATGCGGTCCACGGCCCAGGGGTCGTAGATGAACGTCTGGCCGACGCCGCCGAATTGCCGCACGCCGTCATACAGCTGGGCCACGGAATTCGAATCGGTGAAGCCGCGCGACGACAGCGACGAGCCGCCGTTGCCCGGATGGCGCATGGCGCTGATGCCGGCCGCCTGGGTGATGGCGTCGGTGACGTTGACCGCGCCGCGTTCGCGCAGCTGTTCGTTGCTGATGACGTCGATGCTGGCGGGGGTGTCGAACGGCGTCAGGCCCAGCAGCGTGCCGGTGCTGGCCTGTTCCAGCAAGGTGGCGGAGGGCGCGTCGGCCGAGACGGAGATGGCGGGCAGGGTCGCGATGCCGCGCGAACTGGCCTGGGACGGCGTGGAAGACGGGGCAGCCGTCGGCGCGGCCGTGACCGGCAGCGTCTGGGCGTGCAGCGCGGGCGTGAAGGCGAGCGCGGTCCAGACGGCCACGCGCCGTTTCAGGACGCGGCGCGTCCTGGCGGAAGAAAAAGACATGGAATTTCTCGGTAAGCCAAAGAAGCCGCACGGCGTGCGGCGCAGCGATCAGCGGATAACCGGGAAAAGAGGCGGGGCGCGGGCGCCCAGCGGCGGGCCGGGCAGGAATCCTTCGGCTACGGCCGGCGGCGCACGCGCGGCCAGCGGATGGGCCATGACGGCCGTGCTGGCCAACAGCGGCGCGGGCGAGGGCGGCAACGCCACCGCCGCCAGCATGGCGCCCATCGGGCAGGCGGCGGCCTGGGCCGCGTGCCGCTCGTCGGGGGCATCGCGATGCTTGGCGGGCCCGGCGACCCAGATGGTGCCGGCGGCCGAGCACAGCTGGATCAGCGTGCCTTGCTGCGTGGCGGGCATGAAGCCCTGCGGCACCAGGGCCTTGAGCGCGAACAGTGCCAGCACCAGCCACAGCGTGGCGGTGTTGCGGGCAAAGGGCGAGAACGGGCGGCGCATGGTCGGCGCCCATTCTAGAAGGTTTTGCCAGCGCCGGGGCGGCCCGGCCTGCGGCGCATCGCCGCAGGCCGCAGGCGCCTCGCGCGGGGCATCACACCGTTCGCGCGGCCCAGAACGCCGTGCGCACGCCGGGGGCGGTGGCGATGCGGGCGGTGACGCGGTCCAGGTCCAGTTCGTCGACCGATGCTTCGCTCAGCGCCGCCTCGATCTCGACCTCGTTTTCGCCGAACTGGTCGATCTTCAGTTCGGACAGGGGCAGCTGTTCTGCTTCCAGCACGTCTTCGAGCACGGTCATGGCGGCCTGGCGCTGGTCCACATGGGCAATGACGTGGATCACGGTGGTGACTTCCGTGGTTTGCGCGTCCACCGGCTGGCGGTTGACGTAGCTGACCACCGGGCGCAGCAGCGTGTTGGCGGCCAGCACGAACACGGTGGCGGCCAGGGCCTCCAGAATCAGCGAGGCGCCGGCGCAGGCGCCGATGGCGGCCGAGCCCCACAGCGTGGCCGCGGTGTTCAGGCCGCGGATGCTGCCGCCTTCGCGCATGATGGCGCCCGCGCCCAGGAAACCCACGCCCGACACGACGTAGGAAATGACGCGGGCGCCGCCGTCGGGCCCGCCGACGCGAAACGCCATGTCCACGAAAATGGCCGCGCCCACGGCCACCAGGGCGTTGGTGCGCAGGCCGGCCGTGCGTTGGCGCACCTGGCGCTCGAAGCCCACGATGGACCCCAGCACGAAGGCCGTGGCCAGGCTGATGAGGGTATTGGCCAGCGTCAGCAGCTGGATGTTTTCGAAGTTCTTCATGTTGTTGTTCTCGAATGCAGCGTGTTTTTTTACGAATGTGCGGTGCCGAGGGGCGACCGACGGGCGCCGGCCGGGCCGGCGCCCTTCAGGGCAATTGCCAGACCGACAGCGCCGTCAGCACGAAAGCCAGCAGCCAGATCAGCAGCAGCGCCGCCACCCGCGCGACAAGGAGGCATTTGTACGGGTCTTTCATGACAGTCTCCTTTCCGTCATTCAGGCCGGCAGCACGGCCAGGCTGGCGCCGGCCTCGCTTTCCCAGTGCACCCGACGCACGTCGGGGCTTTGGCCCAGCCGCAGGGCGACCGCGTTGAGCAGGCCGCGCAGCTGCGGCGGGCATTGCAGCGTGACGATGGTGCTGGCCAGTTGGCCGGCCTCGGCCCGCGAGATGCGCACGTTCAGCACGCGCAGGTCCAGTGCCTGCAGCTCGTAGTACAGCTGCTTGCGCAGCGCGTTCAGGGTGTCGGCCAGGCTGACGATGGTGAACTGGTAGGTGGGGGTGGCAGCCGGTGCGGCGGGCGCGGCGGCCTGGCCGGCGCCGCGCAGGGTGGCGGCCCCATCCACGAAGGGGAAGAATTTCTTGATGCGCATGATCGTCTCCAGGGGGAGTACGGTGGAAGGTCCACATGCAGGCGCCGCCTGGCCGGCGCGGCGCGGGCGCAACAAAGCCCGCGGTTCGCGTCGGTAAGGGAGATTCGGGGGAGGGCTGCGGCCTGGGCCGTGCGCGCATCGCGCGTGGGCTGCCGGGCCGAATGCCGTGTCCTGGCTTTACGCAGGACTAGGCAGATGATGCTGCGAAGAATCCTGCGTCAAGCGGCGCGAGCAGTCGTGTATCGACTACATCCGTCGTTGTCCACAATGATCTCGGGGTGGTTGAAAGTGCTGCGATTATAAGTAGGCATCAGGGAAAACACCAAGAAAAAAATGCCGTCGGCCTTGCACGTCGTCGCCCCGCGCGGCCCCGCGGCCCCCGTTCGTGGGGGCGGGGGGGGCGGCGCGTTCAGGGCTTGCCGGCGTAGTACTGGCCCAGGGCCTGGACCTCGGCGTCGGTCAGGCGCTGGGCGAACGCCCGCATCACGCCCACGTCGTCGTTCTGGCGCGAGCCGTTGCGAAAGGCTGTGATCTGGTCGGTGAAATACTCCTTGGACTGGCCCGCCAGCCGCGGCAGCAGCGGCCCTTCGCCCAAGCCGCGCAGGCCGTGGCAATTGGCACAGGCGGGCAGGGCGCGCGCGCCGTCGCCGGCCACGTCCAGCTTGCGCGCGGCCTCGCCGCCCGCTTCGCCCACGTGCAGCGGCGGGCCGGCCAGGGTGCCGTAATAGGCCGCCAATTGGCCGATTTCCTGCTCGGTCAGCGCCTGGGCGATGGTGTTCATCAGCGGCTGCTTGCGGGTGCCCTGGCGGAAGTCGGCCAACTGCTTGGCGATGTACTCGGACGTCAGCCCGGCCAGGTTGGGGAAGATGCCGCCGCTGGGCGTGATGCCGTTCTGCCCGTGACAGGCAACGCAGGCCTGGATGCCGGCGGCGGGCCGTCCGGCCTCGGCCAGCTGCTTGCCCAGCGCGGGGTCCGCGCCTTGCAGGTAGCCTTCCCACGCAGGGCGTGACGCGCTGAAGTCCAGCGCGCTGCGGCCAGGCACGGGCGCGCTGGCGGCCGTATTCGCGGACGCGGGCGGCGCGGTGCCCGGCGCCGCTGCGGCGGGCGCGGCGGCAGCGGGCGCAGCCGCTG
>NZ_JCBANA010000101.1:0-18862 GCF_059760725.1 Achromobacter sp. 1014246743 | reverse complement strand
CCGCCCAGGCCAGCGGCACCGAGCCGTCGGCGGCGCGCGGGCCGTGGCCGATCGCCAGGTCGTCCAGGTCGCTCAGCACCAGGGGTTCGAGCGCGCTGCGCACCGCGGCGCCAAAGCGCGCGCGCGCCACGGCGGGCACCTGCACGGTGGCGGCGATGACGTCGCCGGGATGCAGCACCGCTTCGCAAGCGGCTTGCGGATAGGCCTGGCCCAGGGCCGCCAGCGTCAGTTCACCGCGGCGCGCGCAATTGCCGCGGCGGTCGAACCACGCGAAGGGCAGGGGCGAGCCGGGGCCGAATTCGGCCAGGGGGGGCAGCGCGATGCGCAAGGAATTCTTCACGGATTTTCTCGTGTCCAGAGGGTGTCGGGTGCGGCGGGGGGGGCGCTGCGTATCAGCGCCTGCATGGATACCCGGGCCCGTTCGTAGGCGACCACGCCGTTGGCCATGAACCAGCCGCTGGCGGTGACGACGGCCGGCGCCGGGGTTTTCACGCCCGTGGCGGCGAGCCGGTTGGCGAAGTCGCCGCTGTTGTTGAACCAGTTGCCGCGATCGCGTTCGCCGGTGATGGCGCGGGCCTGGCTGAGCGACAGGCCCGGCACCAGCGCGGCGATGACTTCCGGCGGCGCGGTGTTGACGTTGATATTGGTGGCCAGCGGCAGCACGGTCATGGTGCGGCGCAGTTCGTCGCGCACCGCGGGTTCCAGCCCCAGCAGCGCGGCCACGTCGTCGATGCCGCGCGGCTGCGGCGCCCGGGCATCCGGGGTCTGGCCGCCCTGGGCCGGCGTGGGCGCGTCGGCCGGCTGCGCGGGCGGCTGGCTGGCCGCGATGATGTCGAGCATGCGCGCGGCCAGCGCGTCGGGCAGGCGCAGGCTGGCCAACAGGCGCCGCAGCACCTGTTCCTGTTCGGGCTGCGGCACGCCATGGCTGGCCAGGTTGCTCAGGTTGTACTTGCCTTGCTCGTCCTGCACGCGGCCGGAGAACACCGCGACGCGGTCGTCGCCGGGGCGCTCGATGCGGGTGTCGAGTATGGGCGTGGCCCAGATCTGGTCGCCGCGGGTGGTGGATTCGCGTTTGCCATGATCGCGGATCACGAGGCGGGCCCAGTCGATGCCGCCGGCCAGCATCATGCGCGCCTGCACCCGCGCCATTTCGTTTTCGACGCGGCGCGTGCTGGCGGTCTGGCGCTGGAACAGGCTGGTGGTCAGCGCGGCGACGATGGCGACGATGATCAGCGCGCTGATGACGGCGGCGCCGCGTTCGCGCGGGCGGGGCGCGTTCATGGCAGCTCCAGGATGCGGCTGTAGCGGCGGGTGTCGCCGCCCGCGCCGCGGTCCAGCGCGATCTCGATGCCGCTGGGCGTGGCCGAAAACGGCGAGCGCGTGTCCATCCAGCCCACACCGGGCACCCAGCCGCGCAGCACCAGCGCGCGCACGCCGGGCAGGAGCAGCACGCCGTCGCCCGCGGGCGGCAGCGGCGCCTGTTCGGCCGACGCACCGCTGGCGCGCCACAGGCCGTCCTTGCGCACGGACCATTGGACGCGCTGCCAGCGGCCGTTGCCGTCCGGGTCGGGGCGCAGGATTTCCAGCGTCTGCGCGCCGGCGGTGCCAGGCAAGAGGCGGATGCCGCTGGTGAAGACGCGCGCATCGATGCCGGGCGCGGCGAACGACGGGCCGTTATAGGCGAGTTCGGCGTCGCGCCCCAGCTGGCCCAGCGTGCTCACGATGGCGTCGGTGTCTTCGGCCTGCTGCGAGATCCACTCGCGCGCGCTGGACACGCTTTCCAGGCCGCGCCAGGCCATCAGGCTGACCAGCGCCATCAGCGCCAGGGCCACCAGCACCTCGATCAGGGTAAAGCCGGCTTCGGCGCGGTGGCGGTGCAGCGCCTGGCGCGGGCACTGGCGCGGCAGCGCGGGCGGCATCGGACGCGGCATCGGGCGCGCTATCGGACGCGGTTTGCGGCCCCGCGGGTGGTGCAGATTCATCGCAGGCTCGACAACAGGCCGTCCAACTGCAGCAGGACGCCGCCGTCCGCCTGGTCGCGCACCTTGACCGACACCTGGCGAAAACTGCGGTTGAGCGAATTGGTGAATGCCAGCTCGCAGCGCAGCGCCAGCCCACCCTGGGGGCAGGGCACGGTCTGCGTGCCGGCGCGCGGCAGCGTCTGCTCCAGCCGCAGCTGGGTCAGCGCGTTCTGCGCGGCCAGCAGCGCCAGCGTCTTGTCCTGCAGCGCGCGGTTGTTGGCGGCCATGACGCCGGTGGCGCGCAGGGCCGCGCCCATCGCGACCGCGATGATGGCCAGCGCCACCAGCACTTCGATCAGGGTGAAGCCGCGCTGGCGCCGACGTTGCCGCGAGGTGACGAATTCAGCGGATGTCATAGTGTCCCGAGGCGTCGCGCGACAGCGTCACGAGCGATTCGCCGGCCCGCAGCTGCAGGCTGAACGGATCGGCCACCCACTCGGTATTGAAGATCAGCGGGCGGTTCGGGTTCAGCCGCAGTTGCACGGGCCCGGCCAGCCAGGCGCGCGGGCGCAGCGCATCGTCGCGTTCCAGCGTGTCCACGGGCAGCGTCACGTCTTCCTCGGCGGTGGGCGAATCGCCGCGGCCCTGGCGTTCGAACGACCAGCCGCCGCTGGCGGGCAGCCAGCGTATCGGCCGGCCGTCGCTGCGAGCTTCGCTCTGGGCCACGGTAAAGGCGTCGGCCAGGCGCTGCGCGTCGTCGCGCAGCGGATCAGGCCCCTTGCCGATGGACAGGCTGACCATGCTGGCGCCAATGGCAACGATCACCAGCACCACCAGGACTTCGACTAGCGTGAAGCCGCGTTCAGAGTTCCCACGAACCGATGTCGGCATCACCGCCTTCTCCCCCGGGCTTGTTGTCGGCGCCGAACGAGAACACATCGATATCGCCCTTGACGCCCGGGCTCAGGTATTGATAGGGATGGCCCCAGGGGTCGTTGGGCAGCTTGTCCAGGTAGCCGCGCCAGTTGGACGCGCCTTCGGGCTTTTCCACCAGCGCGCGCAGGCCCTGGGCGGTGGTGGGGTAGCGGCCGTTGTCCAGCCGGTACAGCTTGAGCGCCTGCATGATGCCGCCGATATCCTGGCGCGCCGCCACCTGGCGGGCCTGGTCGGGGCGGTCGAGCACGCGCGGAACGATCAGGGCCGCCAGAATCCCCATGATCACGATGACCACCATGATCTCGATCAGGGTGAAACCCTGCTGGCGAGCAGGCCCACGCGATGACTGACGCACTTTACAACTCCGGTCTTTCAGTAGAAGCGGAGGATTGTGGACATGAAATATGACAGCAATATGAGCCTGGCGCGCTCACTTGGCCGCGCTGGCGATGCCATCCGCGGGGGCCGGGAACACTGGCGCCGCCAGGCGGCTGGCGCGGCCGCCTTGCTCGACCGTGATGGCGTCGGCGCTGATCTCTTTCAAGAGAATCCCCGGCGCGACTTCATCGCCCACGCGCCAGGCCAGGGGCGGACCGCCGTCGACGCTGAAGACGGCGGCGCCGTCCGTGCCCGCGGCGATCACGCCCAGCACGCTGATCTGCGTGCGCATCACTTCATCGCGGCCGAACCAGAGCGCCACCGGCGTGTTGTCGGCGGCGCGCGGCGCGGGGGCCGACAGGGCAGGGGGCAAGGGGCCGGGGCGCGGGGCCAGCAGCACCGCGCCCCAAACGCCCAGGCCGGCGGCCAGCGCCAGCACGGCCAGCACACGAAGCGCGGCGGGCGCGGCGGGAGGAGACAAACGCAGAGACAAGGGCATGGATGGCAAGGCGAAAGGCGAACAAGGCGTGCAAACAGGAATGCGCCCGACTATAGCGGCCCATCATGACAAGTCCGCGATAGCGCCGCGCCATTCCTTTCAGGCGGCAGACGGCGCGCTGTCATCAAGCTTAAATGCCACCTGTCTAGCATGCGTGCACGCTGCGGCCAAGCACCGCGGCACCGACCCCTCCCACAGGAAACAACGATGCAAGACACGACACACGCCAACCGCCGCCGACTTCTGAAAATGCTGGGCGGCGCGCCGATGCTGCCGCTGGGCGGCGTGAGCATGGCCGCGCTGCTGGCGGGCTGTAATTCCAGCGACGATGACGATGACAACGCCGTCGTCACACCCGGCAATCCGCCCGCGGCCAACGTCACGTTCAAGTCCGCTTCGTTCACGTCGATGCCCGCTCCCTCGCTGGCCAGCCCGGAACTGATGGCGCGCACGACGGTAGGCTCGTCGATGGTGCTGACGTTCAGCGACGGCTCGACCCGCAAGGTCGACCTGGGCTACGAACAATTCTTCATGACCGGCGACTCGGTGCCGGACGGCAAGGGCGGCAGCATCATCGCCGGCGCCTATTTCAACAATGCCGGCGCGCCCATCATGGACAACTCGGTGCCCGCCAAGGCCCGCCAGTTCTTCTCGAACTGCCCCCGACGGCATGTCGCTCCTGAAGCTGGAAGCGCCCACCGTGCCGGGCGTCAACGGCAACACCGTGTTTGCCGTGGTGCAGTTCGAATACCAGTCGATGGACCAGGCCGGCGCCGACATGTACGGCCGCCTGCCGTCGCCGATTGCCGTGCTGACCCTGGCGCAGGACCCGGCCACCGGCAAGCTCAGCCTGGTCAAGTACAGCAACGTCGACACCTCGCCGGTGAATGGCCTGTGGATCACCTGCGGCGCCAGCCTGTCGCCCTGGAACACGCACCTGTCCAGCGAAGAGTACGAACCCGACGCCACCGTCGCCAAGACGCAGGCGCAGTTCCAGGCCTACAGCCAGAACCTGTTCAACGACCCCAACAAGGCCAACCCCTACCACTACGGCCACATGCCGGAAGTGACGGTGAACCCGGACGGCACCGGCAGCATCAAGAAGCACTACTGCATGGGCCGCATCTCGCACGAGCTGGTGCAGATCATGCCTGACCAGCGCACCGCGCTGATGGGCGACGACGCCACCAACGGCGGCCTGTTCATGTTCGTGGCCGACCGCAAGGCCGACCTGTCGTCGGGCTCGCTGTACGTGGCCAAGTGGACGCAGACCTCGGGCACCGGCCCGGGCGCCGGCACGCTGACCTGGATCAACCTGGGCCACGCCACCAGCGCCGAAGTCAAGGAACTGGCCGACCAGCTGACCGCCGCCGACATCATGGACGTGCGCAAGACGGACCCGGCCGACAACACCTTCACCAAGATCCGCTTCAGCGGCGCCGACAACTGGGTCAAGCTGATGCCGGGCCGCCGCCAGGCTGCCGCCTTCCTGGAAACCCACCGCTACGCCGCGCTGGTCGGCGGCACGCTGGGCTTTACCAAGATGGAAGGCACCACCGTCAACGCCAAGGACAAGATCGCCTACAGCGCCATGTCGCGCATCGAAAGCTCGATGGTCGACGGCACGGTGGCCGGCATGAAGGTCACGGCCAACTCGGCCGGCGCCGTCTACCAGCTGCACCTGAAGGCCGGCCAGGTCGACACCAACGGCCAGGCGATCGACAGCGAATGGGTGCCGGTGGACATGGCCGCCGTGGCCGAACTGGTCGGCGCGCCGATCTCGCCGGTCGACGAGCTGGGCAATACCCACAACGCCGACAAGATCTCCAACCCCGACAACCTGAAGTTCTCGGAAAAGCTGCGCACGCTGTTCGTGGGCGAAGACAGCGGCGGCCACGTCAACAACTTCCTGTGGGCCTACAACGTCGACACCAAGGTGCTGTCGCGCCTGTTGTCGTGCCCGGTGGCGGCCGAATCCACTGGCCTGCAGGCGGTGGACGAGATCAACGGCTGGACCTACATCACCAGCAACTTCCAGCACGCCGCCGACTGGGGCAGCGTGCACGCCAAGGTGCGGCCCACGCTGGAACCGCTGGTCAAGGCCAACTACAAGGACGGCTTCGGCGCATCGGTGGGCTACTTGACCGGTGTGAAGATCGGCAGTTGACCAGGCTGTGCCGAGCTGGGCGGACGCGGCGCGCAACACGCCGCGTCCGCTTGTCGGAAAGGACCCAGGGACCGGCACGCCGGTCCCTTTGCATTGTTTCGGTCTGTGTCGCATCAGAAAAAAATCCTGATCCGTCGATCAGCGATTCCTGTCTTTGCTTCATGCGTCGTTCACCTTGCGAAGCCACTATGTGGGCCACCCACAAAGCGGGTTTCGAAAGGGAAAGAACATGCAGGTAATGAAGTGGAAGCGCTGGTGCGCGGCCCTGGCCGCCCTGGGCGCGCTGGCCGGTTGCGGCGGTGATGACAAGAGCGACGGCGATGCGGCGACACCGCCGCCGCCGCCCGCGACGCAGCCCGGCGCGGGCTCGGCCGCCAAGGTGTTGTTCATCGGCATGGACGGCCTGACGTATGACGCCTACCGCCAGGGCGTGGCGGACAAGTCCTTGCCCGGCCTGGCGCAATTGACCGTGACGCGCAGCTGGACCGGCGGCGTGACCGGTGGCGTCACGCAACAGCCCACGCTGCTGGTGCCGGGCTGGACCACGCTGCTGACCGGCCAGTGGGCCGATCAGCATGGCGTGCGCAGCAACGCGGCCGGCCAGGCGCCCAAGACGCCGACGCTGTTCCAGCGCGTCAAGACGGCCAAGCCCGCCGCGCGCACGGCGGCGGCCTTCAATTCGACGCTGCTGGCCAGCCTGGCCGGCAACGACCGCGCCGCCGGCTATCTGCAAAGCCTGACCGACTGTGCCGGCGTGGACGATTGCGTCGCCAGCCAGGCACGTGATCGCATCACCGAAGGCTATGACGTGGTGGTGGCGCAGTTCGGCGCCGCCGAGACCGTGGCGCAGGCTGGCAGCTTCGGCCCCGCCTACCAGGCCACCCTGCGCCAGACGGACGCCGCCCTGGGCGCGTTGCTGGCCCAGGTGGCCGCCCGCCGCGCGGACCATCCGGAAGAGAACTGGCTGGTGGTGGTGGCGTCCAGCCATGGCCTGGACCGCACCGGCGGCAGCGATGGCCTGCAGCTCTCGCCCAACAAGACCACGCTGCTGGCGATGAACCGGCAGCCGCTGCTGGGCGGCAGCGCCGACGACGCGTCGTTCGACGGCGTCTGGAACAGCGCCTGGTACGCCTTGCCCAGCGCGGCCGACGCCGCGCCCACCGTGCTGGCGCACCTGGGCGCCTTGCCGGCCGCCGGCCAGTACGACATGGCGGGCGCCGCCCTGACCGAATCGGTGGCCCTGCGCCGAGCCGCCAGCCGCACGTCGATGGACAACAAGACCGTTTCGCTCAGCTGGACCCGCGTCGGGGTGCCGGTCGGCGACATCGTGATTGCCCGCGATGGCAAGGAACTGGCGCGCCTGCCGGGCACGGCCACCGACTATGCCGACACCGCCTTCTCGTTCACCACCGAAGGCGTGCACGAACTGAACTACACCATCTCGGTGGGTGGCGCCGTCACGGCCGTGCGCGCCACGGTCGTGTACACGGCGCCGGTGCCGCTGTTGCCGTCGCTGCGTACCGGTCTGACGATGCTGTTCCCGTTCGAAGGCGACGTGACCGACAAGGCCGCGGGCGGCGGGGCGATCACGCCGTACGACGGCGTCCAGGCGCCGGCCTTCGCCAACCAGGGCGTGTTCGGCAAGATGTTCCAGAACCAGCGCACGGCCGACCCGCTCGGTGCGTTCAAGCTGGACTATCCGGCGGGCCTGCTCGACACCGTCTCGGCCTTCACCATCGGCTTCTGGTATCAGTCCGATGGCACTGCCAACGACCGCTCCATCCTGGGCAACAAGGACTACAACTCCGGCGGCAATCCCGGCATCACCATCGCCCAGTGGGCCGGCCCCGAGCTGCGCTTCAACCTGGCCGGCGGCGCGCGGGTCGACATCAACGGCGTGAAGTTCACGCCCAACAAGCCGATCTACGTGGCCATGGCCATCAACAAGACCGCCAAGACCATGACGGCCTACGTCTATGACCCGGAGCTGGGTTTCACCAGCCGGTCGACGCCGACCGGCACGGTCGACCTGACCAGGATCGCCGGCGTGTTCGGCCCGCACCTGGGCCTGAACGAAGACGGCAAGGGCACCTACGGCGTGTGCTGCGCCGGCACCAAGGGCCCCTACACCATGTATTTCGACGACCTGGCGTTCTGGTCGCGCGCGCTGACCGAAGCCGAAGTGCGCTCGCTGGCCCTGTCCGGCAAGTCCGTTTCCGAACTGTTCCCCTGATGTCCCAAGGATAGACACACCATGACTACTTCCCCGATCTTGCGCGCGTTCCTGCGCCTGGGCGCGGTGCTGATGATCGCCGCCACCCTGACCGCCTGCGGCGGCGACAAGGACGACGACAGCGACAGCGGCAGCGGCGCCCCGGGCGGCCAGCAGCCCGAGACGCCCACCCAGCCCGTCAAGCCCCAATTGCGTTGCGCGCCCTGACAGCGGCGCCCCCATCAGAATTCAAGGAATAGCCCCTGTGACGTCCGAAAAAGACCCCATCCACGCCGGCAAGCGCCGCTTCCTGCGCAACGCCGCCGCCTCGACCGCCGGCCTGACCGCCTTGTCGATGTTCCCGCCGGCCATCCGCCGCGCGCTGGCGATTCCCGCCAACAACCGCACCGGCACCATCAACGACGTCGAGCACGTGGTCATCCTGATGCAGGAAAACCGCTCGTTCGACATGTACTTCGGCACGTTCAAGGGCGTGCGCGGCTTTGGCGACCGCATCACCGTGCCGCTGCCGCAGAACCGCTCGGTCTGGGAACAGACCAACGGCACCCGCGTGGTGCTGCCGTATCACCTGGACAGCACCAAGGGCAACGCCCAGCGCGTGTCCGGCACGCCGCACGATTACGTGGATGCCCAGAACGCCTGGGATGGCGGCCGCCTGTATCAATGGCCGCGCTACAAGCAGAACCAGTCGATGGGCTACTACACCCGGCAGGAACTGCCGTTCCAGTTCGCGCTGGCCGAGGCCTTCACGCTGTGCGATGCCTACCACTGCTCTTCGCATGGGGGCACCAACACCAACCGCCTGTTCCATTGGACCGGCACCAACGATCCGCTGGCGCTGGGCAACGGCCCGTCCACCCGCAACCAGTGGGACGACCTGGGCGCCTCGACCATCGGCTGGACCTGGAAGACCTACCCGGAGCGTCTGCAGGAAGCCGGCGTGACCTGGAAGGTGTACCAGAACCTGCCCGAGAACTTCGGCGACAACCCGCTGGCCGGTTTCCGCCAGTACCGCAAGGCCAACGAGTTGGCCGGCAATGGCACCGACGGCTCGCCGTACCCCGCCTGGACGCCGGCCATGGATGCCACCAACCCGCTCTACAAAGGCACGGCCAACACCATGCCGGACGGCGGTTTCCTGCAGGCGTTGCGTGACGACGTGACCAACGGCAGCCTGCCGCAGATCTCCTGGATCGTGGCTCCCGCCACGTATTCCGAACACCCCGGCCCGTCGAGCCCGGTGCAGGGCGCCTGGTACATCCAGGAAACGCTGAACGCCTTGACCGCCAACCCGGACGTCTGGAGCAAGACGGTGCTGCTGGTGAACTTCGACGAAAACGACGGCTACTTCGATCACGTGCCGTCGCCCGCCGCGCCTTCGCTCAATCCGGACGGCTCGATGGCCGGCGACTCCACCGTCAATACCGACATGGAACGCCATACGCGGCCGTCGTACACCCCGGCCGGTGCGGTGCTGGACGCCGCCGACAACC
Source organism: Achromobacter sp. 1014246743 (assembly GCF_059760725.1). Lineage (NCBI taxonomy): Bacteria > Pseudomonadati > Pseudomonadota > Betaproteobacteria > Burkholderiales > Alcaligenaceae > Achromobacter > Achromobacter sp. 1014246743. The sequence goes on along the minus strand of NZ_JCBANA010000101.1, from coordinate 9,195 downwards.
GCGTCTACGGCCCCGGCCCGCGCGTGCCGATGTACATCGTGTCGCCCTGGAGCCGTGGCGGCTGGGTCAATTCCCAGGCGTTCGACCACACGTCGGTGCTGCGTTTCCTGGAAGCGCGGTTCGGCGTGCCCGAAAAGAACATCAGCCCGTGGCGCCGCGCGGTGCTGGGCGACCTGACCTCGGCCTTCAATTTCGCCACGCCCAACAATGAACAGCTGCCCGACCTGACCCTGCTCACGCGGGCCGGTGCCGACCAGACGCGCGCCGACCAGCAGGCCCTGCCGGCCGTGCCGCTGCCCGATACGACCACCCAGGCCAAGCCTAAGCAGGAAACCGGCGTGCGTTTTTCGCGCGCCTTGCCCTATGAACTGCACACCAGCGGCCGCGCCCAGCCGGGCACCAGCGCCATGTGGCTGGTGTTCGCCAATACCGGCACGGCCACCGGCGTGTTCCACGTCTACGACCGCCTGCACCTGGACCGCCTGCCGCGCCGCTACACGGTCGAACCGAACAAGCAGCTCCAAGGCAGCTGGGACGTGGCCGCCGACGGCGGCAAGTACGACCTGTGGGTGATGGGCCCGAACGGCTATCTGCGTCACTTCGCGGGGGACCTGGCGCTGGCTCGCAGCGAGCAGCTCGATGCCGAGATCCGCGTCTGCTACGACGTGGCCAATGGCGACGTCTACACCAGCTTCATCAACAGCGGCAAGAAGCCGGTCACCTTCGTCATCACGCCCAACGCCTACTACACCAATAATGAGAAGTGGACGTTGACGGTGCCGGCGGGCAGCCAGGTGGAACAGTCGTGGGCCCTGAAGGCCAGCGGCGCCTGGTACGACTTCACGGCGCGCCTGAACGAAGACCCCGCCTACCTGCGTCGCTTCGCCGGCCGGGTGGAAACGGGCAAGCCGTCGGTCACCGATCCGGCGATGGGGCTGTAAAACCTGCCCCGGCCTGGCGTTGCCGTCAGGCTGGGGCCGCCCCTTGGGGCTCGCGTGCCCGGAACGCCGTGGCGCAGGCCTCGCAGATGGCCGCCGTGATGCCCTGGCGCGCATGTTCGCGCCGTTCCAGCATGCCGATGGCCCGCGACATCGGGCCCAGGTCGTCAGGCAGGGGCAGGATGCGCAGTTCCGGGCTGGCATGCCAGTTCGAGCCGTTGATCAGCGGCAAGAGCGTCACGCCGACTTCCTGGCGCACCAGCTCGACCAGGGTCTCGATCGCGTTCAGTTCCAGGAACTCGTTCAGCGGCACCGCCAGGCGCCGCAGCAGCCGGTCGATCTGCAGCCCGGTGCGCTGGGTGCGGTCGAACCGCAAGAACGGGTTGCCCGCCAGCACCTGGCGCGCATCGCGCCCGGCGGCCGACGGCGGGGCGATCACCACCAGCGGTTCTTCGTAGAGCGGCACCCAGCGCGTGCTGGCCATCTTGCGGCCGGCTTCCACCAGGAATGCCGCGTCCAGCTCGCCGTCTTCGACCTTGCCGGCCAGTTCGCTGGCCTTGCCCGACAGAATCCGCACGTCCAGCTTGGGATGGGCCTTTTTCATGCCCGACACCACCTTGGACAGCGTGCCCATGCAGGACACGATGCTGCCTACCGATACCGACCCGGCCAGTTCGCCCGGCACCGTGCGCGGCAGCCGCATGCGGTCGTATAAATCGAGCAAGTGCTTGATTTCCGGTAGCAATTCCCGCCCGGCTGCGTTAAGAATGGCAAGACGCCCGCTGCGATCGAACAATTCACGCCCCAGTTCGGCCTCCAGCGAGCGCATCTGGAAGCTGACGGCGGCCTGCGTCAGGGCCACTTGCTCGGCGGCCTCGGAAAACGAGCCATGGTGGGCCACCGCCAGGAAGGTGCGCAGGAATCGGATGGTGCTCATAGGGGTGATTCCGGGGTTGAATCCGGGGGCAATCCGTGCCGAAAAGCCCGGGCTTGATTCACAAAAAAATCTTTTATGACGGAACAAAAAATCAAATTGATTTAATTAGACCACGAGAGTACCTTCGCGAGCTTACCTATCTGAGACTAGCGCCATGAAATCCTTCGACTGGGTCAACCCTTACCCCTCCGTCCGCATCCCGCTGTTCGCCCGCAACGTGGTGTCCACGTCGCATCCGCTGGCGGCCCAGGCCGGCCTGCGCATGCTGCTCAAGGGCGGCAACGCCGTGGACGCCGCCATCGCCGCGGCCGCCACCATCGTGCTGGTCGAACCGGTATCGTGCGGCCTGGGCGGCGACTGCTTCGCCATCGTCTGGGACGGCAAGGAACTGCATGGCCTGAATTCGTCCGGCGTGGCCCCGGCCGCCTGGAACGTCGAATACTTCAAGCGCAAGTACGGCACGGGCCCGGACGGCCTGGCCATCCAGCCCAAGCGCGGCTGGGACGCGGTGACGGTGCCCGGCGTGGTCGCCGGCTGGTCCGCACTGCACGAAAAGCTGGGCAAGCTGCCGTTCGAACAACTGTTCGAGCCCGCCATCGAAATCGCCGAGCGCGGCTATGCCGTGCCGCCGGTGGTGGCGCACAAATGGGCCGCTGCCGCCAACGAACTGAGCAGCCAGCCGGGCTACGCCCAGGCGTTCATGCCGGAAGGCCGCGCGCCCAAGGTCGGCGAACACTTCCGCTTCCCGGATGCCGCCAACACGCTGCGCCGCATTGCCGCCTCGCATGGCCGCGACTTCTATGAAGGCGAACTGGCCGAACGCATCGCCGCGTTCGCCAAGGAATGCGGCGGCGCCATGACGCTGGAAGACCTGCGCGGCTACCGCCCGGAATGGGTCAAGCCGATTTCCAAGTCGTACCGCGGCTACGAGCTGCATGAAATCCCGCCGAACGGGCAGGGCATCGCCGCGCTGATCGCGCTGGGCATCGTCGAACGCTTCGACATGGCCAGCCTGCCGGTTGACTCGGTGCAGTCGCAGCACGTGCAGATCGAAGCCATGAAGCTGGCTTTTGCCGACCTGTACAAGTACGTGGCCGACCCGCGCTCGATGGAAGTCACGCCCGAGCAGATGCTGTCCGACGACTACCTGGACAGCCGCGCCAAGCTGATCCGCCTGGACGGCGCCACCCACTTCGAAGCCGGCCGCCCGCACGCCGGCGGCACCGTCTACCTGACCGCCGCCGACGAAAACGGCATGATGATCTCGTTCATCCAGTCCAACTACATGGGCTTCGGCTCGGGCGTGGTGGTGCCGGGCACCGGCATCAGCATGCAGAACCGCGGCGTGGGCTTCTCGATGAATCCCCAGTCGGCCAACGTGGTCGAAGGCGGCAAGCGCCCGTTCCACACCATCATCCCGGGCTTTTTGACCCGCGGCGGCAAGCCGGTCATGAGCTTTGGCGTCATGGGCGGCGACATGCAGCCCCAGGGCCACCTGCAGACCGTCGTGCGCATGATCGACTACCACCAGAACCCGCAGGCCGCCTGCTGCGCGCCGCGCTGGAAGGTCAACCGCGATTTCACGCTGGATATCGAGACCAACATGAAGGCTTCCACTATTGCGGGCCTGAAAGACCTGGGGCATGCTTTGAAGTCGGTCGACGATCCTTACATGGACTTCGGCGCCGGCCAATTCATCTGGCGCATGTCCGAAAGCGACAACGAGCTGGGCTACGTTGCCGCCAGCGACAGCCGCCGCGACGGCCAGGCCGTCGGCTTCTGATGCACGGCAGTGCAGCCACAAGGGGAAAAACCACAATGAAACGCTTGACCATGACCTTCGGCGCCAGCGTGCTGGCGCTGGCCGCCGGCGCCGCCTGCGCCCAGAACATCCGGATCGGCCTGCAGGAAGATCCCGACGTCCTGGACCCGCATCGTGCGCGTACCTACGTCGGCCGCATCGTCTTCACCTCGCTGTGCGACAAGCTGGTGGACATCGATCCCAAGCTGCACTTCGTGCCGCAGCTGGCCACCTCGTGGTCGTTCAGCCCCGACAACAAGGTGCTGACCTTCAAGCTGCGCGAAGACGCGCTGTTCCACGACGGCAGCAAGTTCGACGCCGCGGCCGCCAAGGCCAACCTGGACCGTGCCATGACGCTGCCCGACAGCCTGCGCAAGGGCGAACTGGCCTCGGTCGAAAAGGTCGAGGCGCCCGACGCCTCCACGCTGGTGCTCACGCTCAAGCAGCCCGACGCCACGCTGCTGGCGCAACTGTCCGACCGCGCCGGCATGATGCTGTCGCCCAAGACCTTCGCCGATCCCGATGTCGCGTCGGTGGGCCGCAAGCCGATCTGCTCGGGTCCGTACAAGTTCGTCGAACGCATCCAGAACGACCGCGTCGTGCTCGAAAAATTCGACCAGTACTACGACGCCAAGGACTACGCCTTCAAGCGCATCACCTTCCTGCCCATCCCGGACACCACCGTGCGCCTGTCGAACCTGCGCGCCGGCGACCTGGACATGCTCGAACGCCTGAACCCGTCCGACGCGCCGCAGGTCAAGACCGACGCCAGCCTGACCTTCGCGCCGGTGGCGGGCCTGGGCTTCCAGCAGTTCATGTTCAACGTGGGCAACGGCAAGCGCGCCGAAGACAACCCGTTCAAGAACAAGCTGGTGCGCCAGGCGTTCCAGCTGTCCATCGACCGCAACGCCATCAACGAGGTGGCAGGCGGCGGCATCTTCGAGCCGGCGCAGCAGCCGTTCCCGCCCGCCAGCCCCTACCACAGCGACAAGTTCCCCGTGACCAAGCGCGACGTCGCCAAGGCGCGCGCGCTGCTCAAGCAGGCCGGCTTTGACCGCGTCAAGGCCGAGGTCATGTTCGGCAACAACACCACCACCTCGTCCGTGGCCGAAATGGTGCAGGCGATGGCATCGGAAGCCGGCTTCGACCTGTCGCTGCGGCCCACCGAATACGCGGCCCTGCAAAAGGAATCGGCCGGTGGCAACTTCCAGGTCGTGATGCTGGGCTGGTCGGGCCGGGTCGACCCGGACGGCAACATCCATTCGTTCGTGACCTGCAAGGGCGCCCTGAACGACGGCCATTATTGCAACCCGGAAGTCGACAAGCTGCTCAACGAGGCCCGCACGGTGCCGGATGAAGCCAAGCGCCGCGCCATCTACGACCAGGCCCAGGCGATCATCCAGGACGAACTGCCCGGGGTATACAACTACTACCAGCCGTGGCCGTTCGCGCTGGGCAAGAAGGTCAAGGGCTTCGTGCCGTATCCGGACGGCATGATCCGCCTGAAGGGCGTGACGTTCGCACAGAAGTAAACGGGATGCGGCGGCTTGCCGCCGCGCCCGCCGGCCGCGCGTTTCGCGCGGCCGCTTGTTTCCCGCGGTGGCCGTGCGCCAAGCCTGACCGGCCCGGCTCCGTCCACCGCTTTTGTTCTACGGTTTTCCCACATGCTTAAACTCATCTTGCGCCGCGTGATCGTCGCGATACCGACCCTGATACTGGTGTCGATGATCGTCTTCATGCTGCAGAAAATCCTGCCCGGCGACGCGGTGCTGACCATGGCCGGCGAAGAGCGCGACCCGGCCGTGCTGGATTACCTGCGCGAAAAATACCGCCTGAACGACCCCTTGCCGATGCAGTACGTGGCCTGGGCCACCCAGGTGGTGCAGGGCGACCTGGGCAAGTCGCTGCGCACCGACGTGCCGGTCACCACGCTGATCGCCCAGAAGCTGCCCGTGACGCTGCAACTGGCGGCCATGGCGATGTTCTTCGCGCTGCTGGTGGGCATTCCCATGGGCATCCTGGCCGCGGTGCGCAAGGGCAAGCCCATCGAAATGGGCGCCAACATCGCGGCGCTGTCCGGCATGTCCATTCCCAATTTCTGGCTCGGCATCATTCTCATCATGGTGGTGTCGGTGCAATGGAAGCTGTTGCCGGCGTCGGGCTATGTGTCGCCGGCCGAAGACTTCTGGCTGTCGATCAAGACCATGCTGATGCCGGCGCTGGTGCTGTCCACGGCCATCGCCGCCTACCTGATGCGCCACACCCGCTCGGCCATGCTCGAAGCGCTGTCGGCCGACTACGTGCGCACGGCGCGCGCCAAGGGCGTGTCGCCGCGCCGGGTGGTGCTGCGCCACGCGCTGCGCAATGCGTTGATGCCCATCGTCACCCTGGTGACGCTGCTGTTCGGTGAATTGCTGGCGGGCGCCGTGCTGACCGAGCAGGTCTTCACCATCCCGGGGTTCGGCAAGCTGGTGGTCGACGCGGTGTTCACGCGCGACTACGCGGTGGTGCAGGGCGTGGTGCTCTGCGTCGCGGTGGGCTTCATCCTGATGAACCTGCTGGCCGACATCCTGTACATCCTGGTCAATCCCCGTCTGAGGCACGCATGAGCGCACTTCCTGCAACGGCCGCAGCCGTCACGCCGCCCCGCAGCCGCAACCGCGCCTGGGGCAAATTCAAACGCAACCACGTGGCCATGCTGGGCCTGGCCATCGTGCTGTTCTTCGTGCTGCTGGCCCTCCTGGCGCCGCTGATCGCCAACCACGATCCGTTCCAGACCAGCTTCACCACCATCCGCAAGGCGCCGTCGGCCTCGTACTGGCTGGGCACCGATGAACTGGGCCGCGACATCTTCAGCCGCATGGTCTTTGGTGCGCGCGCCTCGCTCATGGCCGGCCTGGTGTCGGTGCTGATCGCGCTGGCGGTCGGCGTGCCGTTCGGCCTGGCCGCCGGCTATTTCGGCGGCTGGACCGACAGCGTCATTTCCCGCGCCACCGAGGCCCTGCTGGCGATTCCGTTCCTGATCCTGGCCATTGCGCTGGCGGCCTTCCTGGGGCCCAGCCTGATCAACGCCATGATCGCCATCGGCGTGTCGGCCGCGCCCAAGTTCGTGCGCCTGACGCGCGGCCAGGTGCTGGCCGTGAAAAACGAAGACTACGTGCAGAGCGCTCGCGCGCTGGGCGCGTCCGACCTGCGCATCATCGCCCGGCACGTGTTCCCCAACGTCATGCCGCCGCTGATCGTGCAGGCCACCATCACCATCGCCACGGCCATCATCGCCGAGGCCAGCCTGTCGTTCCTGGGCCTGGGGCTGCAGCCGCCGAACCCGTCGTGGGGCTCGATGCTGAACACCGCCAAGAACTTCATGACCCAGGCGCCCTGGATGTCGATCTTCCCCGGATCGGCCATTTTCCTGGTGGTGCTGGGCTTCAATCTGCTGGGCGACGGGCTGCGCGACGCGCTGGATCCCCGTCAGGAAAAATGATCACCATGGCAACAATGGATCCCAAACGCGTCGTCCAGGTCAATGATCTGACCGTACGTTTCAAGACCCCCGAACGCACCGTGGAAGCGGTGCGCAATGTGTCGTTCCACGTCGATCGCGGCGAAACGCTGGCGATCGTGGGCGAGTCCGGCTCGGGCAAGTCCGTCACCTCGCTGGCGCTGATGCGCCTGGTGGAATACGGCGGCGGCAAGATCGTCAACGGCGGCATGCTGCTGCGCCGTCGCAATGGCGAGGTGCTGGATCTGGTCAATGCGCCCGACACCACGCTGCAACGCGTGCGCGGCGCCGATGTGGCCATGATCTTCCAGGAGCCCATGACCTCGCTCAACCCCAGCTTCACGGCCGGCAACCAGATTGCCGAAGCCCTGCAGCTGCATCAGGGGCTGGACGCAGCGGCCGCGCGCGCCGAAACGCTGCGCATGCTTGAGCGCGTGCGCATCCCCGAGGCCCGCGCCATTCTCGACCGCTATCCGCACCAGTTGTCCGGCGGCATGCGCCAGCGCGTCATGATCGCCATGGCGCTGTCGTGCAAGCCGCAGCTGCTGATCGCCGACGAACCCACTACGGCCCTGGACGTCACCATCCAGGCCCAGATCCTGCAGCTGATCCGCCAGCTTCAGGAAGAAATGGACATGGGCGTCATCTTCATCACGCACGACATGGGCGTGGTGGCCGAAGTGGCCGACCGCGTGCTGGTCATGTACCGCGGCGACAAGGTCGAAGAGGGCGGTTCCGACGAAGTCTTCGCGCGGCCGCAGCATGCCTACACCCGCGCCTTGCTGTCGGCCGTGCCGCGCCTGGGCGCCATGCACGGCACCGACGAACCCGCGCCGTTCCCCTTGCTGAAGGTCGAGGAAGCGGCCCACAAGCCCCTGCCGGACCAGGCCCCCGTGGCGGCTCCGTCCACCGTGCGCCGCGAAAACGGCCCGGTGCTGAAGGTGCGCGACCTGACCACCCATTTCGACATCACCGGCGGCATCCTGGGCCGGGTGCAGAAACGCGTGCATGCCGTCGAGAAGGTCAGCTTCGATCTGTACCCCGGCGAAACCTTGTCGCTGGTGGGCGAATCCGGCTGCGGCAAGACCACCACGGGCCGGTCGCTGCTGCAACTGGTCAAGAGCCAGGGCGGTTCGATCGAATTCGACGGCCAGAACATCGGCGCACTGCGCGGCAGCGCCATGCAGACGCTGCGCCGGCACATCCAGTTCATCTTCCAGGACCCGTTCGCCTCGCTCGATCCGCGCATGACGGTGGGCTATTCCATCATGGAACCGCTGCTCATCCACAACGTGGCGCGCGGCCGCGAGGCCCAGGAACGCGTGCGCTGGCTGATGGACAAGTGCGGCCTGGTGCCCGAAATGATCGACCGCTATCCGCACGAATTCTCGGGCGGCCAGCGCCAGCGCATCTGCATCGCGCGGGCCCTGGCGCTGAATCCCAAGGTCGTGATCGCCGACGAATCCGTGTCGGCGCTGGACGTGTCGATCCAGGCGCAGATCGTCAACCTGCTGCTGGACCTGCAACGCGAACTGGGCGTGTCGTTCCTGTTCATCTCGCACGATATGGCGGTGGTCGAACGCGTCAGCCACCGCGTGGCGGTGATGTACCTGGGGCAGATCGTCGAAATCGGCCCGCGCCGCGCCATTTTCGAGAACCCGCAGCACCCCTACACCAGGAAGCTGATGGCGGCGGTACCCATTGCCGATCCGCAGCGGCGCCACCGCGAGCGTTCGCTGCTGGTCGACGAGATTCCCAGCCCGATGCGCAAGCTGGGCGACGATCCTCTGGTCGAGCCGCTGGTGCAGGTAGGCGACGGGCATTTCGTCGCGCGGCACGCCATCGGCGTCTATTGATGCGGTAGAGGCCGCCAGGCGCTGCCGGCCGTCACGGCGGCAGTCGGCCGGGGCCAGAGAAGCCCCGCCCGACCTCGTACTGCTCCTTATACACAACTTACGCTGCCGACGATCCCAGCCGCTGGTTACATTCTGGCGGTGCCGTGGGTTTTATGTAAATA
>NZ_JCBANA010000100.1:0-19825 GCF_059760725.1 Achromobacter sp. 1014246743 | reverse complement strand
CCCCAGGCAGCCAAGCCACCTGGGGCGCGCGTTTCTTGACGCAGGGGTTCCGGCGGCATCAGCCCTCGGCCAAGGGCCGCGCCGCCGTCTGCGCCCCTACACCTTGTGCAGCGTATCGCGGCGACGGCCGCCCCACGTGGCGCACAGGCTGGCCACGAAAGCGCCGATCAGCATCGACGCGAATCCCCACAACGCAAATGCCGCAGCCGCCTTGCGCGCCTGATCCGCGGCTTCGCGCGCCTTCTGCTTGGCTTCGTCGGCGGCCTTCTTGGCGTTCTGGATGGTCTGGTCCACACGCTGTTGCGCCGCGGCGGCATCCATGCCCGTCTGCGCCGCGATCACCTTGGCAACGTAATCGCGATCGGCGGGCACCATCTCGCCGCGAGCGAGGCTGGTGGCCACGATGCGGCCGACTTCAGCGCGCGATGCCGCCTTGTCACCAGCAGCGTCGGGCCGATCAGAGCGCAGCAGCACGTCGGTGAAGTAGTCGCTGGCCTTGTCCAGGCCACCGCCACTGGCACCCGCTGCGGCGGTCGCCGTGACCGCCGCGCCCGCGCCTGCGGCCACCGACACCCCAGCCTTGGCCGCGCCAGATGCCAGCGTCGCCAGGGCCGAGCCCAGCAATGCCGCGCTGACGACCGCGCTCAGTGCCCAAACCAGGAAACCGTGCGCGGTGTCACGAAAATAGACCTCATCCACATGCGCGTCCACCCACTTGGTGCGCAGGCGGCCCGCGACGTACCCACCGATGCCATAGGCGATGATCTGCGTGAACAGCATCCAGGCGATGATGCCGATGCCCACCGCGGGTGCGGACATGCCTTCCCCGCCCCAAGGCGAGACGGACAGAAAGCCCAGGCCCGAGCCGCCTGCGAACAGGGCCAGCGAGAGTGCCGCCGCGATGACCGCGCCCGCGAACACCGCCGCCCAGGACACGGCGGACACCGCCGATTCCCGCGCGGGTACTGCACCGGCGTAGGCCGCGCCACCGTATGGCTGGCCCGGCGAAGTTGCGTTTTCCATGGTTATTCCTTGTTCATTGTGTGTGCAGCGGCGCCTGATGGCGGCGCCGCCGCGGAAACCCAGCGGGTGTCATCAGTGCCAGAACAACGCCAGCAGGATGATGATGGGAATAGGTACCCCCAGCAGCCATAGCAGAATGGAACGCATGTAAACCTCCTTGATGTTGCGAAAACGGGGTTGCGACGTTCGCTGACGTTCAGGCCAGGTCGATCGTGCCGGGCGCGCGGGGATCCGGCGGCGGCGGCGTCACACCGGGCTCGTCCGGATCATTGGGCGGGCGGTTCGTGTCCGGACGCGGGTCGTCAGGCCGCGGATTGCCTGGCAGCGACGGATCGTCGGGGGGCACATCGTCGGGTGCGCCCGGTGGCCGGTGATTGAGTAGGGTCATGACGGGTCTCCTCGGCGGCGCCAATTGCGCCGGCCCGCTTTTCAGCAATTGCCGTGCCCGCCAGGCGCTCCCTCGGAACACGCAGACGAAAAAAAACCCTCTTGCGAGGGTTCGGGAGGGAGGAACGCGCTGGGTCAGGACCGGGGCGGCCTGCCCTCCTTGGGGGCTTCCGGGCCGCTTTGGCGCTCATTGCCCAAGAATTCCACGACCGCGGCCTTGCCGGCGGCGGAAGCTTCATCCTGGCTGGCGTAGCGCCGCTCGGAATAATTGGTGCTGCGCACATTGCCGGTTTCGGGGTCGAGCAAGGTAATGATCCAGGCGAACTGGCCGGGCAGCAATTGCCTGACCTGCAGGGTGGCGCGCGTGCCCGGGCGTAGTCGTTGCGGCATTTCGCAGACTCGAGAGTGATTCAACGCCGCCATCGTAGCGCAAAGCACCTGCCCGGCGGCGTGCTGCCAATGCTGCGTCGCACATGAATTCCATGCTGCAGCCTGCGAGGCAAATACGCCACACCGCGATCGGGTGCCAGGAAAACCCTAGCGCCATCCGCTTGAATACAGGCGCACAATCAGTCCAAACATGTAGACCGCAGCAGCGGCGGCCGCATCCCTTTAATCAGGCGAGGACGGAGACAACATGACTTACGTAGCAGTGGTAATCAGCTGTTTGATGGTTGTGGGTATCGTCGCGTTGGTGATTCAAACGGTGCAAAGCGCAGGGCCCGAGCCCTGGCTGAAACTATCGGCGGCGATTGTCAGTTCCCTGTTCGCTTCCCTGTTGCTCATTCCGCTTGGCTACGCCGTGGCGCAGACCATGGTCATGGATTGAGCGTTGCCGGCGGCTGACCGGGGCTAGCCGCCCCGGGCAGGCCTGCCGCGTGTCGCTGCCCAGCAGATCAACGAGCCGGCGGTCACCATGGCCACGCCCTGCCAGAACGCGGCCGTCAATGCCGTGGACAGCCACAGGGCCGCAAAGAACGTCGACAGCACGGGCGTGAAATACGACGCGGTGGCCAGCAGGGTCAGGTTGCCCTTGAGTATTCCCACGTTCCACAGCGCGTAGCCGGCAGCCATGGCCGCCCCCGTGACGCCTAATTCCAGCACGCTGGATCCGCGCCACGGCAAGGCCGGCTCGGCGCTGAATCCGTATTTGATCCACAACACGGCCGCCGTCAGCATGAAAAATAGCGCCACCCCATTCTTGCCATCGGCAAAGCGTTTGGTGACGTTGCAATACACGGCCCAGATAATGGCGCCGCTGAACGCCAGGCCATAACTGAGGGGATTACTCGAGATATTGGTGACCGTGCGGTCCCAGGACAATCCGCCCGAGCCACCGACGACCCACACAATGCCGCAAAGCGACAACGCGATGCCGGGCACCACCCAGAACCCGGCGCGCTGGCCGTTGATCAGTATGGCCAGGATGACCGTGAAGCAAGGCCACAGATAATTGACGATGCCCAACTCGATGGCCTGCCCGCGGTTCATGGCAAACCCGAGCGAAAGCGACAGGCAGATTTCATAGGCAACGAACAGCACGCTGCCGGTCAGCAGATACGAGCGCGGAAACGCCCGCAACTTGGGAAAACCCAGCAGCACGACCAGAAACACCGATCCGACCGTATAGATCAGGGCTGCGCCGCCAATCGGGCCGAAACTTTCACTGACGCTGCGGATCAGGCCGACGACGGTGCCCCAAAGCACCACGGCCATCAATCCCAGGAACGTCGCCGTCTTCCTGCTGGGAGCAAATTGCATTACCGTTTCCGATCGCCCGATATTCAAGCAACGACCCGCGCCGGGCAACGCGCGCCAAAACGACGAGAGTGTAGCCAATACTGGAGAGCGAGCCGCATGACCATTTCCATACGCAGGCTGACCGACGTGCTTGCCACGACGGAATCCGGCCGACTCTACAGGATCGAAGTGTTTTCGCAGGCCGACCAGGCCAGCCCGCCTGCCAGCGCGGCGACCACCCGCTACATCCTCAGGACCTCGGAAGGCGAACGCGTCATCGCCCTGGGCGATCGCCGCTATCGCCTGAAATCCGGCGAAGTGCTGACCGCCCTGGCACCGCCCGCCGCCCCCCGCCACGACGCTTGAGCGCCCATGCCGGATGGGCCTCAGCGGTCGGACGCCACCCGCCGCTTGCCCAGGCCTTTGGCCCGGTACAGCGCCACGTCGGCCCGTTCCAGCAGCTGCAGCATGGTGACGCCGGACTGCGGAAACACGGCGATACCTACGCTGGCCGACACGGCCACCCGGATGTTCGGATAGGGCAACGACAGGCTTTCGACCAGCGCTTCCGCCACGGCCTGGGCGTCATCCCGGTCGGCGCCCATCAGCAGCACGGCGAACTCGTCCCCGCCCAGCCGCGCCGCCACGTCCGACACCCGGATGGCGCGCGCCATGCGGTCGGCGGCCTCCTTGAGGACAGTGTCTCCGGCGGCGTGCCCGTGCATGTCGTTGACCGCCTTGAAACCATCAAGATCGATTGCCAGGATCGCAAAGGACTCGCCGCTGCGCTGGGCCACGGCCAGTTCCCGCAAGACCATTTCGCCAAACAGCACCCGATTGCACAGGCCGGTCAGCGGGTCGTAGTGGGCCAGATGCTGCGCGTGCGCCAGCATGCGCGAGGCCTGCAGGAGCGCCGTCCCGACCTCTTCGGCTTCCTTGACCCGCGTACCGGGCAGTTCGACGGTGCGGCCCTCGCCCAATGCAAGCGCCGGGGCGACCAGGCCCTGAACCGCGGACGTCAGCCGGTTGGCCAGCCGCAAAGCCAGCCACAACCCCAATCCAAACGCGGTCAGCGTCCCAAGGGCCAACCAGGCGATGGAACGGTAGAGGTCGGTCGTCACGAGCGTCATGGGGGCGCCGGCCGCCACCGTCCAGCCGGTCAGCACCGAGCGGCTGAAGGCGGTATAGACCGGTGTGCCCTCCTTGGTGATCGTCTCGAGCGATCCTTCGCTTTCCATCTGCACCGCCCTCGCCAGGGCCGGCACGGCCTTTTGGCCGACGAACTTGGCCGTGTCGCGCGTACGCGCGATGATGGTCCCGCTTTTGTCCAGGACCGCCGCCACCCAGCCGTCGGGCAAGCCGCGGCGCCCCAGTACATTGCCAATCCGGTCGGGTGACAGACCGACGTTCAGGCTGTAGATGACCTCGTCGCCTCTCACGACCGGCACCCCCAGCGCGATGGTCGGATTGCCGCTGACCGCGCCGGTGAACAGGCTGCTGAGTACCGGCTCGCGGGCGCGAAACACCCGGCTCAGCTCCTGCGACACGCCGGACGCCGGCAGCGCCGTGCCAAATGGCACCAGCGTATTGACCACCTGCTTGCCTTCCTTGTCGGTCAGCACATAGCTGTCGACGATCTGGAACCGGATGGCCTCCCGCGCCCGCTGGTGAAAGCCGGCCAGGTCGCCGCTGACCAGGTCGGGCGACGACGCCAACATCTGCAGGCCTGCCTCGACCCCGGTCATTTCCCGATCCAGGATGGCCGTCAGATTGCGAGCGAGGAAAATAGTGTCGCGGAATATCCGCTCTTTCTGGACCTGGTAGCTTTCGTAGACAGCGATCGACGCGACCATCAGCGCCGGCGCGATACAGGCGAACACCAGCGCCAGCAGGCCGGTACGCATGGAATACCGGTGCTGCGGGCGAACCCGTACGGCAGCCAGGCTTTCGCCGTCGGGCATATTATTGTTCTCCGCAGCGCATTAGCCCGAGGCAACACGCCTGCCGATACTGCACCCCCTGACCCATAGCGCCTCTCCTGGAGCTTCCGTGCGGATGTCAAGACCGCATCGGCGAAAAGTCAGAAATTATTGCAGAACCAGATTCCAGCACAATGTCTGCCGTCAAATCGGCGCCAGAAAAAAGAAGACGCCTGCGGCAAGAAAATCGCGATCCCAATTTACCTCAAAAACAAAGCCGGGCAACGGTTTCATTATGTTCGAGCACTTGCCGACGAATATCCGCCGGTGTCGCGTCCACCTGCGCCGCGGAATTGAAATAAACCGGATGGGCGTGATCGCAATATTCAATCCCTGTCCGCAGGGGGGGCTTGGCGCACCCACCCAGACTTGAGGCGATCAGCCACGGCATCGTCATCGCTGCGAGCCACCTTTTCCTGCACATCCCTGACCTCCTTGCGGGCGTCGGCCGCCCGCCCCTGGAGGCGGGCCTCACTGTCCGAGCGTTCCTGCGCCCGGCCCATGGCCCGCCCCCTCCAATAAACCCCGGCGACGGCGGCCAGGCCCGCCAGCACGGCCGCCACGACGCCGAGGCCCCGCTTAATCCACTGTTGCAACATGCGCTGCGCTCCTGGCCACCGGGGCGGAGACCGCCGCCACGGCGCGTTGGTACAGGCCGTCCCAGCTATCGCGCTTGGGCTTGCCCGGCCGCCAGGTGCGCAGGTACAACGCCCAGGCCGATTCGGCGTCGCCGATGCGCGGCAGGCTGGCCGGGTCCGACCACAGCAACAGGCGCGCAAACGCCGCCGCCAGCACATCGTCCTGGTCCAGCCGCGCATAGACGGACGGTGCCGTAGCCACCACCCCGCGGACCTGGCAGACCTGGCTGGCGACGTCCCGGCAGGCCGGATGCGTCAACACGCCGCGCACCCCGCCCCCCTGTTCGAACTGCCAGAAGCCGCGCGCCGGGCCGCCGATCTGGCGCCGGTGAATGAAGCGGCTTTCCTGCAGGCCGATCGCCAATAGCAGGCAATGCGCCTGCCGCGAATCCATGCGTGCGGGCAGCAGCGCCATCGCCGGCCGCACCGCGCTATCCATGATCTGGTCAAGCGTCATGCTTGCCCTCCTTGTCTGATTGCGTTTCCAACCCCAGCGTCTTGCGCCGTATCTCGACCGCCCAGTCCACCAGGTCCTGGTTCTGCAGCTTGGCCGTCAGCCGCAGGTAGGCGCCCAGCACCCACCAGGCCGGCAACCCGGCCAGCAGCATGCAGGGGCCCAGCACGTAGAACATGGCCAGCAGCCCGTCTTCGCCCAGCCCCGTGCGTTCTGCCATCCAGTAGGCGGACGACATGATGTCGGGCATCCAGGCGATCATGCCGATCGCCAATATCGGCCCGAACAGAAATGAACTGACCACCGTGCACGCGGTGCGCGCCACGAACTCGCGCGGCGAGCGCGGCGGCATCAGCAACATGCCGATCAAGGCCGCCATCGCGGCCGGCATGCCGAACGCCATCGCAATTTTCAGGGCGGCAAAACCGCCCAATCCCGTAGATCCCGGTTCCATGGTTACACCGCTCCTGTCGACGGCGCGCATTGCTGCCTCCCGCGAACATCACGGGCGCCGCGGTGGCGCGCCGGATGAGAATTTTGAAATCCGGGCGACACTGTCGTCCGTTTGCCCCAGGCCCCGCCTGCGTCGGCATCTATCCTGTTTACGTTTATTGGTCTTACCCCTTTTGCCCGAATCGTCATGAAACCCTGGACCCGTCGTCAGCCTCGCCGCAAGCCCGCCCCCACCCTCGCCGACGCGCTGACGCGTTACCTGGCCGAGGTGTCCGCCGCGAAGAAAGGCCACACGGCCGAGCAGTCGATTGCGCGCATCTGGCGTGCAACGCGCCTGTCCATCCGGCCGGTCGACCGGATTCGCAGTTCGGACTTGACCGAGCTGCGCGACGAATGGCTGAAAGACCGGGCGCCGGCCACCGTGGTCCGGCGCATGGCTTTCCTGTCGCACGTCTACACCGTGATCCGCAAAGACTGGGGCTTTGACCAACTGGCCAACCCCGTGCAGCTGGTGCGCAGGCCGGCGGTGGATGACGCACGCGATCGGCGTCTGTTTGACCGCATCACGCTGCGCGGTGTGTCGGACGATGATTGCCCGCGCAAAGAGCTGGAATGGATCATCCGCGCCACCCGATCGGCCGAATTGCCGACCATCCTGACGGTGGCCAAGGAAACCGGCATGCGCCGGTCCGAGGTGGTGGGTATCCAGCGCGAGCACCTGGACCTGATGCACGGCGTGGTACACCTGCCGCATACCAAGAACGGCCGCGCCCGTGACGTACCCCTGACGCCCCGGGCGCGCGAGGCGCTGCGGCGCTGGGTCACCGGCAGGCCCATGCGCGGCCGCATCTTCACGATGCAGCCAGGCTCGGTCACCCGGGCTTTCATCCGGGCACGACGCCGCGCCCGCCTGCGCTACGAGTCCATGTGCCGCCAGTACGGCAGGCGCCCGAACACCGCGTATTTTCGCGATCTGCGGTTCCATGACCTGCGCCATGAAGGCACGTCGCAGATGGCCTCCGTGTTCGCGATCCACGAACTGGCGAAGGTCAACGGCAACGTCGATACCCGGATGCTGCTGCGCTACTACCACCCTCACGGGCGGGAGCTGGCGCAGAAACTGACCCGCAGTCCGCTGGGCCGGCGCCAACTGGAGGAAATGCGCCGTGAACGCGAGGGCGAACTCGACGCGCTTGCCTTGGCGGCGTAAGGCCTAGGCTGCCGTAACCGGCTGCGAGGCCGGCGGCTTGGGCACCACTTGCGTCAGCCACGCCGGCAGCGGTCCCCAACCGGGATAGCTGACCTTGCCGTCAACGCCGGCATGCTCGGTGCCGATCGTATACGGCGCCCCCGACTCCACCACCCACAACGGCGTGGTGCGATAGTCCTCGACCATCGTCCACGCATCGCCGACGCGCCGCGGCCACCGGCCTTGTGCCGGCTGCGGCGGCGCGTCTTCGTAGGCGCCGAAGGGGATGTTGAACTTGCCGGGCGTCAGCGCCAGCTCGTTGGCGAGGGTTTGATACAGGAACAAGCCGTTGTCGTCGGCTTGGAAGACTTCTTTTTGCATGGTTTTTTCCTAGAAATGTAATTTGCACTGCAAATGCGCGGGTGCTCGGATCGAGGCAGCGCGATGCCCTTCAAAACATCACCGGCGGGTTTAATGCGCGCTACTCGTCGATCATTGGAACGGGCGCCGGAGCCATCTTGGGGGTGGCGGTGGGCAATCAAGATTCCGCCATGATGAGCGCGCAGGGGCCGGCCTACGAATTCACATTCAATGCCAGCCGAGTTGCCAGAACCTCGACTGAAACCCGCCCTTTGAACACCGCTTTCCATCCGAGAATCCATGCTTGATGCCTCTTTCACTGCAAATGCGCGGGTCATGGGGACGTGGCAAAACCATCAGTTTCAAAGCCACGTCCATCCCAGCCTAGCCGTGGGCATTGCCAGTGGCTCGTTGAACGTGGGCCCGAATTCCTATGCGCAATACGGTGCCGGTACAACTGGCTGGACCGGAGGACCGGAAACTCGCCCGATCAACATTGCCTACCATCCCCGTATCCATACCTGACGTCGTCCTCACTGCAAATGCGCGGGTGCTGGGCAGCCGCCAGGCAGACGCGTTGCGCAGTCACTCCCACGCGCTGCCGAACGTGCCTTCTTTGAACGGTTCCGGCGCGTCCTGGAAATCGGCCGACGTGCCGTACAACGGACTTTCCACCCAGGCGACGGCGGCCGCCGGGGGGGCGGAGACTCGCCCGCCCAATGCTGCATATCACCCACGTATCCATGCTTGACGTCCCCTTCACTGCAAATGCGAGGTTGCTGGCGACAAGGCAACAAGACACCTTTCAAGGGCACCAGGTTGGAAACTTCCAGATATCGACGGGCGGCACCTCGCCTATCAACCAGATCCAGTCAGTCGTCATTAACCAGGGCGGCGGCAGCCTTACCAGCCCACTCATCGGAAACTATGCCCAGATTGTCAGCAACGGCATCCATGGTGCCCCGCGAATGGGCTACGAAACTCGGCCGGTGAACACTGGTTATCACGCCCGCATTCACGTATGAAATTAGGCATGAATTCGGGGGGAAAAAGCGACGTTGATCGGCCGAGTTTCGGCCCCGCCAGCCGCCATCATTTGTCCGCCCACGCTCCAATTAACGCCAGCCGCTGTCTGGGCGTATGTGCCATATCCGGCCTGGTCGAGCACGAACCCCGCCAGGCCACCGTTGTGTTGGTGGCTGGCGAACGCATGCGATTGTCGGCTTCCCATCGTTCTCGCATTTGCAGTGTCAGCGTCAGTTCCCGTAAATCGCCGGAACATATCGCGCAAATCCGGCACGCGGAATTCGCTTGCCGAGTAGTCCGAGAACCAGTGCGTGCCGCGATTCGCCTGCCAGACGGCCTCGGTCTTGACCAGGCCTTGCTCCTGCGCATACCCCCACAGGCCGGCGTAGGCCGTCTTGGAGATCAAGCCGCCGATGGCGTCGACCTCGCTGGCCAGCGGCAGGCTGGTATGGCCGTCCAGGGGCCGGCCGCAAAGCGGCGAGCGATAGCCCTTGAAATACTGGGTGGACGACCAGGTCCACACTTCCGCGCACTCGGCGACGATGATCGGCCCGATGTCCTGCGTCGGCAACGCCGCAATCGGATAGATCCGCGGGAAGTTGCCCGAGACGAAGGCCGTCGTAGCGATGCGGGCGCTCTTGTCGCTGGCATCCGGCGTGGGCGCCGTCGGCTCCCCCGTGAAAGCGGGCGAAGCCGCCAGCGCCGCCACGAACTTGGCCTGCAGGGCCGCCAGGTCGCCGTTGTCCAGCACGTCCTGGCCGGACTTGTCGGCGATGTACTGGGCGATCATGGCCGTCACGAAGGACGCCTGGCGCCAGACGGTGTTGAGCTCTTTCGACTTGGCCGTGCCGGCCGAGAAGCCGCCCAGCCGGGCGGCCAGCGCCTGGTAGTCGGCAGGCGTCAGTACGTTGGCGCCGGGAACGGTGCCGAAGGGAAGAATTTGATTGATAGCCACGGAATGTCCTTATTCAACCGGCAAAAAGCGAGCCCCAGAGTCCGGTGTCGAACCCCGAGATGTAGTGGTTTTGAACGTCAAAACCGAACAAAGGCCCCTCGCCAGAGGGGATGACGTAGTAACTGATGCGCACGCCCTCGGGCTTGAGCGGGATGTAGCCCCCGGTCAGCAGCGCCAGGAACAGCGCGGATGGCGGCGTGCCAGCAACGCCGATATCGATCGACATGTCGCCGTTGTCCTGGATGAAGACGTTCGTGCCACCGCCGAAGATGCGGTCCAGGATGGCGGCCGACGTCTCCAGCGTGCCGTCCCAGTGATTCGCGCCGATCTTGGCCCGCAACAGCAGGCGGTAGGTCTCGTCGTCCAGTTCGGTCAGGCCGCTGTCCGGATCGAATGGGCCCTGCCACACGCCCTGGTCAAAGCCCAGGCCGTCGGTGTCGTGCGAGAAATACACGCCCGCCAGCGGCGTCTTGATGCGTCGCGCCAGCCCCACCCACAGGCCCACGGCGTCCAGCTGATGGCCCACCGCCCGGTCCAGATCAAAGGCATCCGGCAGCCCGCCGTACAGGTTGCGCAGGTCCACCATGCCCTGGCACAGGGCATGGACCGTGGCGGTGAAGTTGGGCTTGCCGCGGTGGTAGGCGGACAGCAGGCCGGAGTATTCGCTGATGTCCGCCATGTCACACCACCGTCAGCAGGACACTGTCCAGCGTGGCCGAAGCAGCCTGCTTGAACGTCAGGGCCACGTCCGGCGTGCCCATGGCCCCCGCCGCCGACAACGTCAACGCCGCGATCTTGAAGGTGCCGTTGCCCGCCACGCCATTGGCGGCGCTGATGGCATCGCCCCACTCCACCGACCCGCTGGCGCCGCCACCGATGGCGACGCCGTTGACGTAGTCGGCCACCGCCTGCCTGATCGCCACGCCAATCGCCGCCGTATAGCCCGGCAAGGCGCGGATGCGGACGTCCACGGTGACCGGCAGCAGTTCAGGCCGGAAGAAGTTGATGGGATGCGCGATGCCGTAAATGTCGTTCACCACCACCGTGGTGGTGCCGTAGGTGCCGGTGCCCGGTGTCTTCTTGGCGGCAATGGCCTGGGCGATGGCCACGGCATCGCCGCCGTCCACCACCAGGCTGATCGAGTGCGGCGGCAGGCCGTGGGCATCGGTGGCGCGGGTGTCGTTCTCGTAGGCCGCATAGCGGCTCACGCCTGGCACGGTGGCGACCGCCCCGATGGTGCCTTCGAATACAGTCTTGGACGGCAGCGCGACCGAGACGGCCTGCCGCTGCCGCAACGCCGCGTCGCTCTCGATGGGCGCGCCCGGCGCCGCGGCCGCCGGGTTGGTGGCGGACTGCCAGCCACGGGTCGGCGTCGCGATCTGGTCCACGGTGTGCGCCGGCGCCGCCACCGCCCCCATCTGCTGGCACGTCGCCGTGACCGTGATCTCGCCTTCGGGCGGAATCGTCACCTGCGACGGCAACAGCCATTGGATGCCGTTGGCGTCCTTGACGATGCCGCCGCTGATCAGGGCGCCGCCCTGGCCGACGAGGCGCAGATCCACGGTCGACTGCGACGCCACCGCCCGGCTGATGCCGTTGATCTTCACGTTGGACGACAGCGCGCCGCCCGCGGCGGTGGCCGGCGAAAAGGCGTTGTAGACATTGATGGCCGCGATGTTGGCGTCGTTGATCGCGGACGCGAACACGGCCAGCAGCTGGCCGTCCTGACTGTCGGCCTCCAGGTAGGTGTCGGGCCCGTAGATGGCCCGATACTGTTCCTGCAGGTACTGCAGCACCTCGCCGTAGGACGGGGCCCGGATACCGGCGGCATCGACCACCGGCGCTGTAGAAAGTATCGTCATAAAGCTGCCTGCACAATGGCGGTGCCATAAAGGGTTGAAATCGTGGCGGCCACAGCCAGTGCCCGTGACTCGGCATCAAGCCGGCTCGAGTACTCGGCAATGCCCGTCACACCAGGCGTGCCCAGGATCCGCTCGCGGATCGCTCCGTCGTACGAAGCCTCGAAGCGCTTGCCCAGGACCTCGGTCCGCCAGGGCATGCCTTCGCTGGTGTCCAGGAACCATTCGCCGCGCAGCAGCATCAGCCGGGTCTTGACCGCCTGGGCCACCGCCTCGGGCGTGTCCCGGTGGAAGTCGGCCTGCTGCCCGCCGAACGAGTAGTCCCCGTTAGCGTCCATTTTTCGATAGCGCATTGGTGTCCTTAGTTGGGCGGCGTCGTGACCGCGTTGGCCCCCTGGGCCGTATGCGTATGGGTGTCGTCCACCCGCTTGCCGTTGGCCAGGATCTGGCCGATGACGTTGAAGACGCCGATGATCTGCGCGGCCGAGCCTTCGCCGCCGCTGCCGACCAGGCCGGCCACGTAGGTCAACAGCCCCTGCACCAGCACCTGGTCCGAGAACGTCGACCGGGGCGCGACCACGTCGAAACCGCCGGGCGCCACGATCCGGACTTTCTGGCTGGCCGGGTCCAGTTCGATCAGCGTCGAACCATCGTCGCTGCGCAACTGGGTGGCGCCGGTGCTGACGTTCGGAATCACCCGCGGCTGCGACCGCACCCCCACGAACACGAAGCCGTCCGACAAGTCGTGCATCCGCAACTCCGCCTGCTCCTGGACGCCACCGGATTGCCACCAGCCATCGATGCAGCGCGACGAAAACACCACCAGGCATTCATCGCCCGGCGCGACCGGAAAGGTCAGCGTGCACTGCCCGCCCGACGGAAAGTGGACCGGGCAATCCACCAGGAGCGGCAGCGCATCGGTCACGATCGCCCCCGTGGGCAGCGTCCTGCGCGCCTTGATCGCGGGCTGCACCACGCAGGTCATGGCCACTGGATCGAACGACTGCACGATGCCGGGCAGCGCCGTCCAGGTCATGGCCATGGCGCCCCGGATCGCGTCCTGCAGCGCCACGTTCGGATCATTGAGCCGTTCACGTCGGTTCATGCGGCCTCCTTCGGGGCAGGTTGAAGCTGGCCAGACAGTTCACCCGGCGGTTCCAGGGTGGCATCCCAGGCCAGGCACGTGATCGTGGTGAACCAATCGGTCTTGCGGGTATCGCCGTTGTGCTCGGCCACCATGACGTAGTAGTAGCCGTTGTCTGCCAGCTTGCGCTGGGTGGACAGGTCAGGCTCCGGCTGGGCCGGCTTCGCGCCGTTGCCCTTGGCGGCTTTTTCCTTCTTCAGCCGCGCCTGCTCGGCCTCGGTCTGGTAGCGATAGCGCTTGATGCTGTCGTTGTTCAGGTAGACCAGCCGGCCGGGCTTGATGGCGGGGTTGAGCAGCATCTTGACTTTGATCCCCTTGTCGATCTGCGCCGGCCGGCCGATGACGCCGGTCTGGTCGGTCAGGATTTGAACGGTCTCGCGGACATACGACTTTTCCGGCACGATCTCGAGCCGGTTGTCGTGAATCCGCCAGATGCACCCTGCCGTGCGGCAAAGGTCGTCCAGCACGTCGCGGCACATGCCCGCATTGACGTTGGCCCGCAAGGTCGCGCCCGGCGGCAACTCAGCCATGTAGCCGGCGGTAACGCCCATCGGTTTCATGGCGGCCAGCACCGCCTGGACGCGGTCATGCACCGTGGCGCCCTTTTGCAGCGTCTGGCTCATGGTCGCGAAGTTGTACGGCAGGTCGCCATCCGCCGCGACGATGTCCAGGTAGGGGTTGGTCTGCCCTTCCGTACCGCTGGACGCCTCGATCAACGTGCCATGGAAGATCGTGCCCAGGTTGCCCTGATAGCCCGCTCTTAGCATGACCACGTTGTACTCCCGTCGGATCCGGCTGATGGCGGCTTCGCCCAGGTTGTAGATGCGGATCTTGGCGGTGCTGGGCTTGGAAGAATCCGTGTGCTTGATCTCGAACGTGAAATGAAAGTCCGACAGATCCAGGCCCTGGTCGTTGCCGATCAGCAGTTCCGATCCGCGCAGCCATTGCCGGGCGTAATCCACGCCACCCGCTGCTTGCGTTGATGTCGCCATGTCAGCCCGCCTTCCAGTAGAGCTTGGCCTCGATGCCCAGGTTTTCATAGGTGGGCGGATCGTCGGACAGGCTGGCGTTGATCAGCCACAGGCCGCCGCCAAACCCCAGGTGCCGGTATTGGCCCAGCAGGTCCACGCCCGTCACAAGGGGAATGCCGGCCACCCGCGGCTCGCCTTCGGCGCTGTCGATATCCAGCACCCAGCCGTCGCGGTATTGCACGGTCAGGCGGTATTCCTTGCCGCCCAGGGCGATCGTGAAACGCTGCGGCACCGGCAGCAAGGGAATCTCGTAGAAACTGGCCATCATGGGCTCCTCGGGTTCGCGACGGTTGCATTGCGGGTGCCGCATTCCATCGGCCCGCCGGTCTTCTTGGCATCGGCATGGCGCGGCAACGGCGGCACCGCCGTTTCGCGGGCATGCACGATTTGCACCTCGACCAGGTTGGCGGTGACGCGCAAGCTGCCTTGCGTGTCCTTGCTGTGGTCCACCTTCAGGCTCTGGATCAGCATGTTGCTGTACTTGCGCCGGCAGGTGATCAGGTCAAAGGGCTCGCGCGATTCCTGCAATGCCAGCAGCTGCGTGTACACCGCCGTCACGTAGTCGGATGCCGCGGCCTGGCCGTTCGGCAGCGCTTCAGCGGTGGCGCCCAGCAGGCCTTCGTAGTCCGCGTTGCTCCAGCCGCACTGCATGACGACCTCGCGCGGCTTCTTGAAGGCGTGGTCGT
Source organism: Achromobacter sp. 1014246743 (assembly GCF_059760725.1). Taxonomy (NCBI): domain Bacteria; kingdom Pseudomonadati; phylum Pseudomonadota; class Betaproteobacteria; order Burkholderiales; family Alcaligenaceae; genus Achromobacter; species Achromobacter sp. 1014246743. Next base: position 4,901 of record NZ_JCBANA010000100.1, on the reverse strand, counting down.
TGATCGTGCGCGGGCCGCCCGGGCCGCCGTCCACGGGATGCGAGGTGATTTCCAGCGTATCCGTGTAGGTTTCCTGGACCACCGCGGCGATCTCGATCTGGCCGATTTTCTTGGTGTGCAGCAGCACCATATCCAGGCCCGCCGAACTCAAATCCGTCATTGGTATGCTCCCTGCGTGTTGCGTGTCAGGTCCGCGAAGACGCGATCCTGCTGGGCGGCCACGGCCGTCGCGGTCGCCATCGGGTCGGCGGCGCCTTCCAAGTAGATGTGGGTGGTGGCGTTCAGGTTGACTTGCGGCGACTCGACGTTCAGTTGCACGTCGAGCCTGGTGGGTGCTCCGCTGCGGTAGCCTTCCCATGGCGCCGACATGACTTGCGGCATCGGCTCGCCGAAGTTCGGCAGGCGCAGGTTGACATTGCCCGAAGACAAGATCAGCTCACGGCTTGAGGCGGGCATCCCGTCAATGAGCCGCTGGAAACTTTCACCGGCGGCACGCGCCGCCAGATCGGCCCGTTCAATCATCCGTGAGGCATCGGGCGCAACCGCCCCTGGCACCGCATCGGCTGCCGCTGGAAGCTCTACCGGCGATTCCGCCGCGTTGTCAAAATTCGGCCGTGGCAGCTTCAAATCCGGGAAGCTTGACGGCCCGACCTTGACTCCGGACGAACCCGGAGCAGCAGGCGTGTCGGACAGCATGAGCATGTCCACCGCCAACTTCTGCGCCATGGTCAGTCCAGGGAACGGAAACGTGGACAGCCACTGGTCGGAGTTGCGCGCCTTACGGTCGTTCTCACTTTCGCCGGGAATGGCAGGCTGCATCCATTCCGTGAGACTGAGCGCGGCCTCTGTCATCGCTCCAGCCGCCCCCAGGGCGAGCAATTTTCTTTGCCTCAAAAACTGAAGCACTCCACCCAGCCCACCTGCTGCGCCCAAGCCCTGACTGGCCGCGTTGACCAATCCGATCGCATTGGCCAGGGCGACCAGGCCATTGACCAACTCTGCGCCACCCAACATGCGAAAGGCGGCGACAGCGATCAGGATGCGGGTGCTCCATCCGCCCGTTGCGTCGTCCAGGTCCAGGAACAGGCTGCCAATCCAGCCCAGCACGGGCGCGATCCGCAGCGCCATGTCCAACGCCGCGCCCGCCACTTCGGAAAGACGCTTGCCGATCAACGGGCCGTGGGTATCGAACCACTTGGCGAACTCTTCCAGTGGCCCTTTCAGTTTTTCGAAGAACACCCCTGATACCTGCAGGATGATCCCGTCCGCCGTACGGCCGATGTCACCGAGGCTGTTCATCACGGCCTGCGCATCATTGGCCACCTGCTCCTGGCCATAGGCCCGCGCCAGATCGCGCAGCGTCTTGACCTCGGCCAGCGGCTTGGCCAGGCTTTTCGGTTCCGGTTTGCCCTCGCCATTGCCGGCCTCGCCATCGCCCCGCGTGGGTGCAGCGGCGGGCATGCCCGCAAGCGTCGCCAACCGATCGGCCAACAGCCCGGCGGCCTGCACCGTCTGGAACAGCGCCTCGGTCAACCTCACGAAGCCTTGCGCCATCACCAGAAGCGTGTCTTCCAGCTTGCTCAGGCTTTGCGGATCCATCCGCAGGTCCCATGAGAGACCTGCGCCTTGCAATTCCAATGTTTCAGCCATTCTTCTCTGCCATTAGACGGCGGTGCGCTTCCGCCTTGTTGTCTGCCCGGACCGACAGCGCGTCGTTCAGGAGCGCGATGTCGGCCAGGTCCAGGGAACCGTCCTTGAGGGACTCGTACTTGCAGAGCCCCTCAAGCACCGGCGCCAGCAACCAGTCTTCGCCGCCCGGCAGGCTTTTCAGCCAGCCTGTGTCGCCTCGGGGCTGCTCGTCTGGCTCGTAAGCAGCCCTTGCATAAAAGGCCCCAGGTTGACGGTGATGACGCGCATCACCAGCGGCAACATCACGCCCAGGTCGATGTCCTGGAACATGGGCGTGCGCTGGCTGGCCGACCAGATGCCGGCCCAGCCGTGCTCCTGCTTGCGCTGGACGACCTGCAAGCACGTGTCGAGCACGTACTCGGCATCCTCATCCTTCATCGCCGCCAGGCCGTCGGCCAGCGGTTGCAGGACATCGGCCAGGCCGCCTGGGTCTTCCGACACCACCCGGTTGCCGCCCGCCAGGCGGACGAACACCGGGATCAGCGTCGGCAGGATCGGCGCGATGCGGCGCGAGATGTGGAACTGCTGCTTGGCACTCAGTTTTCCGATGGAATACCGGTTGCCGTTCAGGTCGATTTCCAGGGCCATGGCTTAGTAGGTTCCGAGAATGGTGTCGATCTTGCCCGCGTCGAAAACCCAGGCCACGGTGTCGCCGTCCTTCTTGTAGGTCAGGTCGGGACGCTTGCCGAATGCGCACGAGCGGCAGGTGGTCACATCGCCGGTGGCCGGATTGGTCACGGTGATGAGGTTCTTGCCCCACAGGCGCGAATCCAGCGTCTGCGCGTCGTACAGCGCCTGCAGCTGGGCATTGACCGGCGACGTCTTCAGGTAGGTCAGCGTCACGGTGCCGCTCTTGTTGGCGTTCAGCGTGTGCATGACTTCGCCGTCGGCGCCCACCGTCATGGTGTTGCGCGACGCGGCCATGGCGACGGTGATGCCCTCGTCGGCATTGCCCGAGCCGTAGCCCAGCGAAATCGCGCCGCCCGGGCCGATGAGACTGGCGCTGATATCAGCGAACGAATAGGTAGACATCTGCTACTCCTGTTTAGCGGTTGACCGTGACCAGAACGTCGACGGTGTGAATGGCGCCGGCTTCCTTGGCGGCGACCTGGAACGGAACGGCCTTGCGCGCTTCGCGGTCGGCCTGGGACTGGGTGGCGATGGCCGGTGCGTAGACGTAGTAGCCCTTGGACAGCGTGTCGCCCTGCTTCAACGCACCGAAGCCGGCCGAGTTCCACACGCCCGGGGCCAGGTAGCCGTTGTTCACCGCGGCCTCGCACGCCGCCTCGATCACCGAGGCGATCAGCTGGTTGCCGGCGTCGGTCTGCGGCACCTTGGTGGGGCTGGTGTAGAGCAGGTTGTAGACGTCGGTCTGCACGCGGTTGCGGAACCAGATCGCGTTGTAGACCGAGTCGATGAAGATGCCGCTGGGCGTCACGCCGTACTGGATGATGGCCGTGTCGTTGTCATAATTGACGAAGACGTTGCAGTTCTTGGCGGCCAGCGTGTCGGCCTGGCTGCTGGTCAGGGTCTCGGCGACGATGCCGGGCTCCTGCTTGTACATCAGCGTGATCGTGGTGTTGTTGGCGTTGAAGTTCACCGTCAGCATGCGGCCCAGCAGCGACGCCACCGCGTACGGATTGGCGCTGGAGAACTGCACGATCGTGTACTTGTACTTCAGCGCCTTCAACTGGCTGGCGATGTCGTCGTGGTGGGTCGGGTCCAGCACCTGGGGCGACTGGGTCGACACACCGTACAGGTGACGCTGGTCGGCCTCGATCAGGCCGGCCACCGCCAGGTGCTGCGCGCTCGTCAGTTCGGCATCGGCAAAGGCCAGACCCAGGAACTTGTTGGCGAAGCGGTCCAGGAACAGCGCCACGGCGTCCACCGGCGTCTCGGCGACGATACCCGCGACGGGGGCCGAGGCCTGGGCGGCGGTCAGGCCCAGCATCGACGAGATGTCGGTGCCGGTAGCGGGTGCCGACGCGTAGCCCAACGTCGACGAGGTGCCCGAGGTGTTCGAGGTCACGACGAATTGCGAGCCGTTCCACAGCACCGAGGCGGACACCAGCGCGGTCGAGATGATCGAGGCCACGCCGTTCAGGTTGGTGACGCCCGAGAAGTCCAGGCCGCTGACCGACTTGGCGGTGCCGTCGACCGTCAGCGCGAAGCCACCCGCGGTGACCGCGGTCCAGGCGGACAGTTGTTTTTCAGCCGCCGACAGCACGGCGCCGCGCAGCGTCGCCGACGTCGCGCCCTTGGCCCAACGGCCGATGTACAGCTGCGAAGGCTGGGGCGTCTGCTGGAAGTACAACAGGGCCGCGCGGTATTCGGGTGCGGTGGTGCCGAAGTCGGCAGCCACGGCGTCGATGCCGCCATAAGCGCGCATGCGCTCGCCGGTGTCGATGACCGCGGACGAGCCCAGCAACAGGGCGGTGTTCAGGCTCGCGCCCTGCGCCGCCAGCGGCGACATATTGATCGTAACGTTGATCAGGCGTGATACCGGCAATCCATTAGCCATGGTAAATCCCTTAATCTGCAAGATGGTTGGTGTTGTCTGTCGTGGACAGCGACGCGGCATGCGTCGTGACTTGCGCCGACAGAAGATTCAGGACCGGATAGCTGCGGATGACCTGCCGCGCAAAGCGCAAGGTCATGTCGAACTGCCGTATCCACTGCTGATTCACGAGTTCGTGCTGGGCCAGGATCGGCCCCGCGCCGCTGATCGCGATGCCTTGCGCCTGCAAGGGCTCGCGGTTCTGCGGCACGGCGGCGCCGTCGCGCAACTGCGCCGCGTGGCGCAGGGCGCGCGGCCCGAACATCGAGCAAAGCACCTCGATGTCTTCGTGCCGAACGTATGAATCAGATCCTTCTCCGGCCGGGTCGTGTGCCACGACCGGACCGGCATCCGCGCGCTGCGACCGGATGTCCATCAGGCACCAGGTATCGGTTTGCGCGGGTGGTTCCACGCTGGCGGCAGGCCAGCGTGTACGAACCAGGTTGAGAGGCAGGCCGGACACGCCGGCAATGAACCCCTGGAACAGCGCCTCGAGTTCGGCGTCCTCCAGGGGCGGGGAAAAGGCCAGGGGCGCCCGGGAGCCCCCGGGGGGCGGACTGGTTGCCATTGGGTCGCCCCTCCCTTGGGGGGTGTTCAGGGCCGTTCCTTTTACAAATCTTACACCGCTGCAGCAAAGATATTAGTGTTAAGTTGT